>NZ_CAWPKW010000223.1:0-58707 GCF_963888615.1 Brasilonema octagenarum UFV-OR1
AAGCGCACGCCCAGAGGGCGAACGCGTAGCGTCTCCGCAGGAGATACCCGAAGGGCGTTGGGGTTCCCCCCGTTGTAGCGACTGCGAACCCGAAGGGCGATTGGTACTCCTATCTCTCCACCTAAACCTCAAAGGAATTTCCCTTGGGTGGACACCAGGTAAAGTCATTATCCGTATAATTATTTATACAATTGTTAAAAATACTGCAAAAAAAACCGATAAGAACAACCAAAATCTGCTTAATCTCAAATATTTTCATCTTTGAAGTAAGTCTATTCTGAACTTAGCGCTGCTGAGCTATTTCTTGCTGCTTAGTCTGAACTCCAGATGTAAGCGTTGCTTTAGAAAGCGATACCAATGGTCAATTTGGCAGGTAAGAGTTGGTGATTCTTCTGTTAGCTTCTGCCAATTGGAGACCTGTATTAAATCAGACTCCCTTTTTTTCCTTTGAGTTCAACCATTTAGTCTAAACTCTAGTAAGACATCAAAGTGTAATAAATGACTCTACAGTTTGTTGCTGCAGCAGCTTACTTTGAATTGGAGCAAACGCTATTCAATTTCAGTGACCCTTAGGGACTTACAGAAAATAAAATATACAGCTTGTCATAATGATAATCATTCCAGGGGAAGGGAGAGGCTGCCTGCGGCAGCCTCTCCCTTCCCCGTTTTTGTAGTAAATTTGATGATGATTCGATTTTTGGGTTACAGAGGTGTCAATACAGTTAACAAATTCACTCTCAAACTTGTTGAAGGAAACCGCACAAGAATTAAAAGGCACAGCCAAACGTCAATTCATAGCAAAAACAGTTGTGTCATTAGGAAAAGGAGGACAGTCACTTGCAGAGCGAGAGTTGGGATGGAATCGTGTGACTATTGGTAAAGGAATTAAAGAATTAAATAGTGGTATCACTTGTGTGGATAATTATCGGGGTAGAGGAAGGAAAAAAGCAGAATCACACCTGCCGAATCTGTTAGCAGATATCAAACAATTGGTGGATGAGCAAAGTCAAATAGACCCAAGCTTTAAAAGTCAAAGACTGTACACACGACTCTCTGCTGCTGAAGTTAGACATCAATTAATTGAGAAATTTGGTTATAGCGAGCAAGAATTACCAACTTCAGAAACAATTCGCGTTAAATTAAACAATTTAGGGTATTCCCTCAAACGGGTTGCTAAAATTCAACCTCAAAAAAAATTCCCGAAACTGACGCAATCTTTGAGCAATTAGCTATAGTTCATCAAGAAGCTTCAGATGAGCCAAGTATTCTACGCTTAAGTTTAGATGCGAAAGCTCGTGTCAATATCGGCTCATTTGACCGTGGTGGTAAAAATCGAGTTCCAACTATAACTGATGACCACGACTTCCACCCAAAAACCACCGTGACTCCTTATGGCATCTTTCTTCCAGCGCTTGACGAGCTATTTTTGTATTTTACAGAATCTAAAGTTACGAGCGACTTTATCGTTGATGTTTTAGCAGATTTTTGGAACTCAGAAAGCTGGCGATTTCCACAAATCAAAACTCTACTTATTAATCAAGATAATGGAGCAGAGAATAATTCTCGACGCACTCAGTTCATGAAACGCATAGTAGAGTTTGCTCACAAATTTCAACTGAACATACGTTTAGCTTACTATCCTCCGTACCATAGTAAATATAATCCGATAGAAAGAACTTGGGCAGTATTAGAAAATCATTGGAATGGCAGCATTTTAGATGAAGTAGAGACGGCATTACATTTTGCTCAAACTATGACGACGCATTGTCCCCTAAAAAATCGGGCAGCCTTATAACAACGAGTACCCGACTACGACGACAGATCAACACAAAAAAGGCTGCCCGATTTTTTTACGTGTAAGACCCCCGGACTTGGAATGGTAAACATCCAGTTGTTAAGTTAGTCACTCAAACTTACTCAACTGGGGTACGTCTCACTAAAAAAGCTATGTTAGAAATTGAAAATCAAATCTCACGCTTAACTAACTTATCTAAAGATAATTTACCTTCTTTAGGTAAATGGTTTATTGATATCTGTTATAGAACTACGTAATTTCTCAAAGTTGAAGTTTGTAACATAATTGGTAGTAATTATGAACATTGCACTCCCAAGTTACTTTTGAGTGCAAAAATTTTTTATTGATAGTTGAGGGGGAGAAAGCGGTTGCCGTTGGCAACCGCTTTCTCCCCCCCCCTTGAAATGATTATCATTCTTATAAAATGTATATTTTATTTTCTGGAAGTCCCTTAGTACCTTCAAAATCTCTCTAACTGGCGCTTTCTCTGTTTCTAGCTGCTGAACTTGACTTAATAACCCTTTGGGGATGTATTTTGAGGATTTCACCAGGCGATCGCCATCTTTCCAAAACTCGTAGTGATACCAAGTTTGAGGATAATCTTTGCCATGAAGGGTAATGGTTTTCCACTGAATTGAGCCACTGCCTAACCCCTTATCTCGTCTTGTTTTACTAGGGCTGTCTTTACTGGTGGTTGCTTCCACCTGTCCCCCATCGTTACTAGGGCTATCTTTAAGGGACACACATGAAGGCTCTTCCTCAGTACTAGGGCTTTTTTTACTGGTGGTTATTTCATTATTACTAGGGCTGTTTCTAATATCCCCCAGTAATATGTTTTTACTAGGGCTTGGCACAACACCCAGTAATCCCAAAATCTCTATCACTGGTCGTTTCTGTTCCTCTGCTTCTTGAATAACCCCTAGTAATTGCTTAGGAATGTACTTGGTTCTCTTCAGACCGTTTTCCTTCCAGTGATAATAAGCCTGGGGGTATTCCTTTCCATTCTTGGTAACGGTGCGCCAATGAATAGTGCCGTTACCCTCACCCCAATTTCTGCGCTTTTTACTAGGGCTGCTATTACTGGGGGATATATGGAAATTAGAGGAGTTTGTACTAGGGCTGTCTTTACCGGAGGGTATCTCTATCTGTTCGGAGTCTTTACTAGGGCTATTTTCAATATCCCCCAGTAAAAATTCAGAGACCCTCCACTTATCATCTGTTCTTTGTTGGACTTCTTCTTTATATAGAAGTTGAGTTGGTAGGTAAATGACAACATACAACTCAAAGACCTCCCTAAACAGCTGCACATTATCACCCCAGTAAATTAAGCAGTGAGATTGTCGTGCTGGTAACTTTGGCTTGTAGTTGGTATCCAAAAACTTGATTTTGCCCGAACAGAAGTAGACGAGCTGAGTCGCAAGCACCGAACTGCACAAGAGCAGCAGTCCGAACTGTAGGTTGCTGCTCTCGCTGTCAAAACCCAGTATCCAGCCATTAGGGCGAAAGGTTCCGACGGTAGTTTGAGGAATCGGCTCTTTCATCATTCCAAATTCCTGATAATTCCATAGGATTTGTCGAAGAACACCGTTGCCGTGCCAGTGTCGCCATGCCGTGCCTTAGCCATGATTAGTTCTAGGATTCCTTGGTCTTCTGTGTTCGGGTTGTAGTACTCGTCCCGGTAAGCGAGTATTATATTGTCTGCTACCATCTCTAAGATTCCTGACTGGCTGAGATCGCTCATCATTGGGCGCTTGTTTTGCCTTCCCTCAACAGCTCTAGAGATTTGAGACAGCGCCAACACAGGAACATCCAAATCACCTGCCATTTTGTAAAGTCCCCTCGCCACATCTCCTAGTTCGTAACTCCGGTTGCCAAGAGAGTCCTCTGCCATCATTTGCAGGTAATCAACTACAACCAACCCCAGCTTGCCTTCTTTTGCCTTCACCTGACGGCATTCGGAAGCAATTTCAGAAACGGTAATACCTCTTGAGTCATTTATGTACAGCGGCAGTTCTCTTGCGATACCAACGATTTTGGCAATGCTGCTAAATTCCCATTCCTCTAAAGGTTCAAATCCTGCCCGGTGTCTGCGGATGCGATCGCATCTGAGGGGTAACAAACCTAAATGCTTGTAGGCACCTACGACGCTAATTAAACTCCACAGTCTGTACTCCAGCTGCTTCTTTGTCATTTCCAGTGAGAAGATAATGACAGGTAGCTTGTGGAGCAGTATCATTTGGAGAGCCAAGAATGACGCGATGAACGATTTTCCCATTGACGGTCTCCCGGCAACTATAGTGAGCGTGCCACCTTCAAATCCCACCATCAAGTTATCGAGTTCATAAAGCCCTGTAGGGTAAATGGGGCTAGATGATTCTAATTGCTCGTAAGCAGCAATATTAATCGTGCTGTTATGTTCGGTGTTTGAACAAAATTTTTGGTGAGAAACTTGGAAAACTTTCTGCTCTGATTGATCGAGGACAATTGGTAACTCAGTTTCTGTCTCGTAACCCAAATGGACAATTTCATTACCGGCTTTAATTAACTGTCGCCGTAGATATTTCTCCATTACCAATGGGGCTAGGGCGTCGATGTTGACAGCACTGACTGTACGGTCTACGAGGGAGACTAGTTTATTTCTACCGCCAATGCGAGCGAGTAAGTCATGGTCTGCAAGCCAATTTATGACCGACAGTAAGTCTGTAGGTTTGCCGAGTCGGTGAAGGCGCAGTGCTGCTTGATAGATATCTTTGTGAGCAGTAATGTAAAAAGCTTCTGGAACCAGGTGATCGCTCACCCTGGTAACCGCTTCTGGATCTAGCATTATCCCGCCCAAAATCGCCTCTTCCGCCTCAATGTTTTGGGGTGGCAATCGATCAGTCATACTTCACTCCTGCAAAGCAAGCATGGCTTGCTGACGCTGTTCCTCAATTTCTTGTTGAAACTTTTTTGCAATATTTCTGCGGCTTTGGTTGTTTTTAGATTTGTTGATTTGTGTTTTTTGCTTCGCCAAGAATTTTTGGTAATAAACCTCCCAACGGTTTTTTCCGGCTTTGTTTTTGTAAGCTAACCAAGCCTCTATGTCGTTGACGGGTTGGCTGAGATTTTTTGTAAGTTCCTCACAGAAATTCAAAAAATTCGCTCGCTCGGTTTCTGAGAGAGTCTGAATAAATTCTGAATAATCTGAATATATCTGAGACTCTTTATAAACCTTACATTGTAAGGGTTTTGGGCTACGTTTTTCTGAACTCTCAGAATTATTTCTGGATTTTCGGAATTTTTTCTGGGTTTCTGGAATTATTTCTGGATTCTCAGAATTATTTCTGGATTCCCAGAAATTTTCTGGATTCTCAGAATCAGACTCTTGTTGAGAATTTACCCATTCTATGGTGACTTTGCCTGACTTGATGTTGATGGCGTGGTTTTCTTTGAGTTTGGCGATCGCTTCATAGACACTGCTTTCTGGAAGAAGCCATCGTAGTGCAAACTCTTTGGGAATAACTGTAATCGGGCGATCGCAGAAAGGGTTTTCGTACCTAAGCGCTAAATGAACAAAGGCAGCATTGTTGATTAGTTTGGTTTTGCGCAGGGCAATAAGTTCGGCTTTTTGAAGGGGGTAAAATTCGCCCTGTACCCTACCCTGTTTATCTCTCTGTGGTTTGGGTATCATGGCTTCACCTCCTCAAAGGTCACAACAACGTTGAATTCTTCGCAGGTAGCGGAGGCTAGTGCCAGTTTCGCTAAATCAGTACGACCAAAAAGGTGAATACGCTTGCTGTGTTCTGGGAAAAAGGCAGAGTAAGCAAGGATTTTGTCCAGTGCTTCTTTCCAATCACTAATATCCTTATCTTGCTCTCTAAATTGAACCTCAAACCATTCAGGTAGCCAATTTTTCTCTTTTAAAGCCAGTATTGCTCGACTGACAGTGCTTTTATCCGCCTTCGGCGGAAGGCAGAAGGCAGAGAGCAGAGGAGCCAGTGCGGGGGTGAAGCAGCGCTGCGGGAGGGAAACCCTCCGCAGGCGACTGCTGAAAGGGTTCCCCGGCATAAAGCATCTGGCGTGCCAGAAGGTATAAATTATGTCTTTGAGCAAGCTTTCTGGCTGGAGCCAACTGGGTATAAAACCCCAGCGTCTACAGGGGAGCCAGCGCCGTAGGCGGGTTTCCCGACTTGAGGCGTCTGGCGTTGTCTTCAATCGGTTGGGGTTTGAATCCCCATCCGATTGCTCCTTCTGCCTTCTGCCTCCTGCCCTCTGCCTTTCTTCAACCCTCTTCAAATCAGATGCAATGACGCTACATGGGATACTTATCCTTTCACCGATTCGGTTGACTGTTTTGAGATAGTAAAGGACATCTACTTCTGCTGGTTTTAATTCCCAGTTGGCTCTTAACCATTCTTCATGCTGAAGTGGGTAAAACTTCCCTTGAATTCTGGAATTGTTCTGCGTCATAATTTTCTTAGTAATGATAATTTCCAGCCCCTGCCCCCTGACTGGCTGGGGCTAATTCTCAAACCTATTGGCTTTCAGCTATTCCTCTTGGCTTTCCGAAAATTGCTTAATTTGCACCTCAAAGGTATCGCCATGTAAGCTAGTAGCAGCTAAAGTTCTGCCCTAATTCCTTGAAGATGATGTTATATCTTTCAGTAAAAGCAAGTCGTTGGCTCAGTTTAGCGAGGGGAAATCCTTTGCTACCATTGAGTTATCCATGTCTTTAAAAATCCTAACAAAGTTCTCTTTAAATATCGCATACTATAACAACTAACTAATCCTATAATTGGCTTGGCAATGCAAAATTTTGTAACAGAGGAAACTCCTCTTTACCAGCAACTATTTGACGAAATGTTCGATAGGTTTAACCTTTCGGCAAAAGTTGTAGCCAAGCAAGCTGGAGTTTCAGAGGTGCTAATTTCCAGATTTCGTAAGGGAAAGGCTGATTTGGGAACTGGAAAGTTTCTAGCATTGCTAGGGGCTGTTCCTATGGAAGCGCGGGAGTGGTATTTATCTCAGTTGCTAGGGGCGAAGCCTGGGGTGAGCCTACGAGTGCTTATATCTGCTGCTTCTCCTGTAGAAAGAGTCGAAATCCTTAACTTAATTGGCCATTCTTTTTTAGAAGACGGTAAAACTACTGAGTCAAGTGAATTGATGTCACAAGCAGTATGATAGTGAGCAATCCCACTTTATGAGTGAACATAAGGGATGTTAGTGGATGTGGACGTGTTACCTGCCCACATCTACGACTGGGAGGAGTCAAAGCTGTAGCCCAGATCCACCCCATTAGTGACACGGTCGGATAATTTCGGTGTTTGTCAACCTAAAATACTTGCATCGTAGGGATTTTGTGCGGCAATGGTTAAGTCCTTCAAGGTGGAAATTCATTATCAAATAATCAACACTATTGACTTGAGCGAGTTTGGTAATTGCTGTATACCTGATAACTTTTGAAAAATTTTAGAGGTGCCTAGTTGAAAGTACGGTTTGGGTAATGCCTAGCTTCAGGCAAGCCTCCTATATCCTAAATCTACCCCACTCCACAAAGAGCAATCCTCTGGGTTTTTACTGTTATAATTATAAAATTTCTATATACTAACTTGTAAAAATACTTAGCTATAACTGGGTGAGGTGCTGTGAACAACTCGACGCACCTGTTCTTGTCCCAAAACAATATTTCTTTCAGATGCCAGTTTTTGACTTATCTGCCCTTGCCTATACCGACGTTCTTCCAACAACCATTGCTCTACAGCTTGCCAATCTTCCGAACTCCAGCAGGCTTTTTTACCTCGTCCTGGCGCTTCCCAAAGTCCAATTAATCCACCCTCTTTCCACCGTTGTATTGTTTGTCTTACAGTTTGCTCTGCCCAATCTAAATACTCCGCAATATCTCGTACACTAAAACCCTGTGCGTTTAATCTCAATGCCATTACCCTCTGTTTTGTTCGCTTCGGTATTGTTGAAGCGTAACTCAGTTCAAAAAGGGTATTGTCTTCTTTCGGTGTGAGTTGGATTCTAAGTGGAGCGGGCATTGTAATTATTTAAATGATACACCTTCTTGATTTTACGTTTTTTTAGGTTGAGCTACTTATGAAATTAATGACTGATTTACAGCATCAACTATTGTTGCTCAAAAATTGGACTTTTGTTGATTGTTTTTATTTACTAGAAGTTAGACACTAGAAGTGAAATCTACATAAAACAGAATAGTTAGGTTTGACGAAATAATGAATATTTATTGGCTGACTCGGATAGCTAATTTCCAGGGCAGCTCTATCAGACTTCTAGATATTGATACAGGCATTGAGTTTTTTGCAAAAGATATACTCATGCTTGTTTGTCCTAGAAATGTTGATAAAGAGATACAATCATTTCTCGAAGTACTACCATTAAAATTGAGACGCAAACGTCAAGTTTTTACTGTGAATCATGAATTACAAGAGGTTGATACTTTATGTTGGTTAGCACTAAAATACATTTTTAATTTATTTGGTTATGAAAAACATCGTGAGTTTGTGCGCTGGTTGCGTAAAGATGTTGCGCCTATTAGTAGTGCAAGTTTGAGTTTAAGCCCCTTACCTGTAAGGGTTAATAATCCTGACAAGCGAATATTTAATACTAGTCGTCAGATTGTTGCAGTACAGTCACTTCGCTCTAGGCGGACTGAACTTCTACCAATTCATAATACTAGTATTGCCGCGCGTTTGCCTGCTTCAGAACTGATTGTAACTAAGCTAAATTCATTGCATTGGTTCAATATCATCACCAACTGCCAGCTAATGTCGCTTTCAGATATGTATCTGAATTCGCGTTTTTCCTTGGTTGGTTCGCCTCTAACACTTGTACCTGCCATTCACGAATACTCTTTACAGAATGAGAATCTAGATATTGCGGTATTAGAAGCTATTTATTTGAGTTTCTTGTACAAGCAAGTTGATATTCCTTTACTGGATTCTGATACTGACTTATCAAACAAACTGTTACGTAAGCGGTATCTGGATTGTTGTCGGTTGATATTAGAAAACGAAAATATATCTTATTCAGATTTGTACTTGACTTTTGTTAATGATGCCGAAATTTTTTTTTAGCACAAGAACTTGATATAGCTTTAATATTTTTCTATTTTCAAAAACACTTATCTTTTCCAATTTTGCGAATTTTGGAGGGAGGTGTCTTTCTACAAGCACTTGAGCTATTTGGTTTAACTGCAAGCCAGAATAAGCAACTAATTTTCTCCTTGAGGGTTGCTTATCTTAACTGGTTGTCAACTCTTTTAGAACAAATGATTTCTTTTACTTAGAGTTGACAATAATTTGAGTGTGTTAGCAAAGTGTACTCACTTTGTCAAGGATTGTAATGTTTCTAAATAGGAAGAAGAGAGAAAAGAAAATGTCTGACAAGAATGCTAACACTAATAATAACCCTCCAGGATTTACTAATAATGAACCTCAGCGACGATTGGTTATTGTTACAGGTGATAAAGGGGGTGTTGGGAAGAGTACTTTTGCGCGAGGGTTATTACAGCTTTATATTAATAAAGATTTGGTGTGTCTTGCATATGAAGCAGACCAACGCAATCCTCAATTAGAGAGGCATTATGTAGACAAGTATAGACCTTTAATACGTTATATTGACATTTTTCGTAAGGGTGAAGCTGATAAGTTGTTAATTGACATAGAGAAAGAAAAACAATTTTCTCTATTTTTGTTAGATTTACCTGCTCAGTCAGGAGGTTTTTTTGAAAACTATGTTAAAGAGTTGACCTTTTTTGAAATGCTAAAGGATGTTAATTGTCAAGTGACGATGGTTTCGGTTATCAGTAGGGTGCAGGACTCGGTTAACGTCTTAGAAAAATTGCACGAACTTTGTAAAGACCAAGTAGATTACGTTGTCGTCAAGAATTTATTTCATGGTGAATCCGATAAATTTGAGCGTTATAACGATTCCAAAATTCGTAAGGATATGTCATCCAAAGGATTAGTAGAAATAATGATGCCAGAATTATTTTATCTCCCCTACGATTTTCTTGACTATTATGCTTTAACTTTTAATGACGCTTTGACTCATGAAAAAACAAATCTTGTTATTAAAGCAAGGGTTAAGTATTGGCTTGCTGATTTTGAAGAAAAAACTAAATCAGCTTTTCACTTATTAGGTTTTGATAAAGAGTCACTTTCCGGTTACTATGACAAGATGGCTGAAGAGACCAAGAAAGCTAAAAATAAAGAAAAAAAGCAGTCTAAAAGCCAGCCAACTCAAACTCCAGAGCCTTTACAAAATAGCGCTTAATTTCTCTAGTAAAAGGGAACAGGGAACTCTTAACAGGGAACTCTTAACAGTGATTGCGTATGGTAGGTAGAGTGTGGGGCAAAACAAGTCAAAATCATAAGGTAAGAAGTCAAAATTAATTCTTTACTTTTGACTTTTGTTAGCGTAGTGGGACGCAGTCCATTTTGAATTTTGAATTTGAGCGCAGCGAGTGGGGTGTGGGGACGGCACGTTTAGGATACTGTTGGTGAAGTGCTTGGAATAGTTGGAGAGCGCTTTTGAGTCGTTACTATCCTCAACGCAAAAATATAAATTTCAGGAATTCGCCAATAATATCCACAGTTCAAGAGACATCCAAACACTACACCCCACACCCAATGGAAGCGGAGCGACGATTAAATTAATTATGCTTATAAAGCGTTTTGTGATTACGGTTGGAGATGCCCGTGTTGGTAAGTCTACAATATCAAGACTTTTACTAGAGTTGTACTTGAAGAATCAACTCAATGTGCGTGTTTTCTATCACGGACATCGTAACAAGTTATCAATGTATCAAACGTCATGCTTTGATATCAACCAGTTGGGTTTTTCGAGGGGTGATTCTGATAGGTTGTTACTCGATCTAGAGATGTTTCCGAAGATTGAAGTGGTTTTGACAGATATGCCAGGTCAAAACTTACCAGAATTCAAGTTTTTTGATCAAGACGTTTCACTGGTAGAAAATCTCAATTGCCTGGGATATCGCATCACCTTCTTGCACCCGATATCTCACCGTAAAGATTGTGTTGAGGAATATCTTCAGGATTTATACCAATACTTTGGTAACCAGGTTGATTATGTGATTATCAAAAATTATTACTTTGGCGAGCAATTTTGCTACTATGATGGTAATCAATTCCAAGCTGCTCTCAAAAAACTAAACGGTTTGGAGTTAGTTTTAGATAAGTTGCATAATGACTTTTACCAGTTGCTTGAGGATACGGGTTTACCCTATGCTCAAGCAGTTAAAACTGACTCACCACTGAATACACTTCAGCGTTCCATAATATTTAATTGGATTGAGAATTTTCACAATTCTATTGTCTCTAACGGCATTGCTTCTAATTATTTAGGATTGATGACGAATCGTGCAGAATTGGTTACTGCGGGTGCAAATGCACATACTCTTTCCAATCTTGATTTAATTGAGCAGACTGAATCAGAGGAATGGTAAGTATTTGTTTGACTAGGTTGAATTTTTAATTGACTTATGACTGATATTGCAAAAGTTGTTGAAAAAGTTGTTGCGACTTATACTGAGGAGAAAAAGGCAGAGGTCATTGATTGGATACTTAAGTTGGGCATTCGACCTGATGACCCTTTGTTTAACCTTTACGCAGAATTGGGTACAACTCAGTTTGCGTTGCAGCAACTACCAGGCAGGCTTGACTCGCTTGTGGTCGGTTGGACTGATATAGTAGACGACAAGCTCAACACTGCTTCCAAGGTGGCTATACAGCAACAAAAGAATGCGATCGCACAAGCAACTTTGGAATTGGTTAAAACTACCAAGCAGGATGCCAGCGAGGGTTTGCCACAACTAGCGCAATTGGGTGTAAGTAATTGGCGGTTGGCGCAAGTGGCAAGTGTATTAGGTTTCGTACTGGCTTTGGGAACTGTTATTGGTGTTTTTACGTATAAGACCGTTGCTGGAAGTGTCACTTCTGTGCCTGTAGCTTCTTCTGCTGCTTTACAACCTGAAGATAAAAAACTTCTAGATTGGCTGAAATCAAATGAAGGTAAGGTAGCACGCAACATTTATGTCAAAAATGCCGCCATTATTAAGACTTGCCGCCAGCAGAAGAAATATTCAGGTGCTTGCATAATTTCGGTTGAGTATTAGAAAACTTCACTGAATCTATAGCCTTGAATTCATTTACTTTGTTCTTGACATCTATCCTCCACAAATGACAAATTGATGCCTAAAAAGTACCAAGTGGTACATCTATTTTGTCTCAAAGTTCCGACTCCAATTTAAACAGGAACTTCTCCTGCTATAAAGAGCGATCACTATATTCAACCAATATAAAATCACCAAACGCTTGCATAGCGCCAATCATAGATTACTTTGCCCACCTGTTGCAGCAACAGTCACACTACCCCAAACTGCTGTAAGAAGCGTACCATTCCCACAGGACCTTTATGCTTGAGCACCTATGCACGTACAACGGTGACAGAACGTCCATTTTTCGTAGTTGTAATTTGAGTCGCCAAGCGTGACTCTAGAGGTAGTGCATTACTGCGTCGGTCAAAAATAACTAACCAACCAAAATCTTCTCCCAACCGCGCCAAATAGGCATCTAACTGTTCTAAACCCGCTTCTAATGGGTCTTTTTTTTTATCACGCCAAACTTTTAACTCAATTCCTAATGTGATTTTTCTATATCTCAGACACAAATCCATGCGATCGCGCCCAATTGCATATTCACGTTCGAGAGTTCCACCACCATTAACTACGCGATGTAAAAATGCCATGAGCACTAAATGAGGTGCAATCTCATGGTAAACTGCACTCCCAAGCAACGGTTCTCCATGCTGACGCCAGAATGCCAAAAACGCGTGCAACAAAGCATCTATATTTAACTCACCACTTTTGGTTAACCAACTGGGACTAATATGGGGTAAACTATCCTGAGTACCCTGCACCAAAACACGGGGAATAACTTCACGATAAATGGGATTGGCAATCACGAGTCCCCCTTCTGGGTCACGCCGTAACAACCCCAAATCAATCAAATATTGTCGGTCATCCGATGGAGTATCCCCCAACGCTCCTCCTGCTAACATTGGTTCAATAATTGCCTTTACCCTTGGTTCTCGGAGTTTTTCAGCAAGAGAATCGAGATGGGTATCTTGACGTGCAATGAGTGTTTCCTTGGCTTTAAAAATATGTTCTGGTGTAATTGCGACATTTATATCCGTCACCATCTCTTCTACAACTTCTTTGGCTAAGGCATTTACCAACCAAGGTTGTCCCTGAGTCAAATCAAACGCGGTTTGGATAGCCTCGTTTGTGAATACTTGTCCTGTATCTTCAGTATGTTGTTGGTATAATTGTGCCACCTCCGTTGCATTAAAATTTCTTAACGTTAGGGAGCGCACTTTAATATTAAAAGGACTTGACGTATTCAGGCGATCGCTACCTCCGGAAGCCACTTTATAATCCCGCACATCCCGTAAGCCAATCAACCCTACGGACAACGGAAAGTTTTTGGGGCGGGTGCGATAGCCATCGCCTAACTGCCGCAAAACAGATATTAGGGCTTCATCCTGTAAAGAGTCAATTTCATCAATAAATAACACCAATGGTCGTGGCGAAGATCGTGCCCAAGCCTGCAAAGCAGCTTGAATTCTTCGTCCTGGCTGCGCTTCATCCCAAAATGCGCTTGGGTGTAAATCAGAGGGTAAATCGAACTGGGCACTCGCCCACCAAGCATCCAGAATAGATAGTTCAGCAGCACCTGGGTCGTGACGAAAAGGGGTTCCCACTTCCGCAGATACCACGAGTGCTGTGTAGCGTCCACTACTCGTTAGTTGTTCTGCAAGCGCTAGCATTGCAGTAGTTTTACCTGTTTGGCGAGGCGCATGAATCACAAAGTAGCTACGTTGTGAAATCAGCCGCTCCAAGTCTGGCAATCGACTCGTTGGCGACAGCATATAATGAATGTCTGCTTGACAAGGACCTGCGGTATTAAACCAACGAGACATGGGAATTTGGATTCCACTTGCTTTTTGCTCTTATTGTAGCTCAAGGCTTCTGGCTGGATTCCCTCTTAAGAGTTCCCGCCCCGTTGGCGCACCAGACCGCAAAGGGCGCTTAGGCTTGGTCAACCCCTCCGGGGAATTCAAAGTATGCCTGCGGCACGCTGCGCTATCAAAATTCAAAATTCGTCTTGAAAAGTTTTGCGCCGGGAAACCCCTATGGCTGACGCCACGCCTTACGGCTATCGGGGAGAACCTCCGGTTCAGCTGCGCTAACGCAGTCGCCTACGGAGGGATACCCTCCTGCAGCGCTGTCTCACCGGACGCGCAAACTTTTCGCAAAATTAAGAATCCCCATCGATTTGGAGGCTTGAAACAAGGACATCGTTTTCCTCGCGCTGCGCGTAGGCGTGAAAACATTTTTTACATTCTCCATACCATAAGTTGGGGGCTTGTATCCTTTTTCTTTTTTTTGATAGCGCAGCGTGCCCGCAGGGCATACTTTGAATGAGCGAATGAGCGAATGTTTGAGTGAGCGCCCAAGGGGCGGCTCCCCGAGTGAGCATCGTGGGTCAAGCAGCCCAACCTTCCCGTTCGTTGTTTGTTCTTTTTTTATCTCCTTTACTTGTTTGATTGGTTTTGAGCTTTTTATAAGTTTCTTGAGTCGTTTCTTGTTCAATTTTCATGTCTGCGAAGGTTAAGATTCCGATACGAATTCCTTCACGGACAGCATTGAATCTATCCTTGACTCCAAGCTTAATAAACAAACTATGCATATACGACCTTACCGTACCTTCGGATATATACATCTTGTTTGCAATTTCGTCATTTCTCATGCCTGAAGCGGTCAGTTTTAGAACTGTTATTTCTTTAATGGAGAATTCACTTAATAAATCAAGTGAATCTTTCTGCGGCGCGTCTTTTGACCGGAAATTTTCAATCAAGATACGATTGATAGTCGGGTCAATCCATGATTCGTTATTGTACGCAGCCAGTACTGCTTCAACGAATCTTTCTCCTACTTCTTCTCTGGCGCTATTTTTACAGTAGTAGCAGTCTGCGCCATTACTAATTGCTGCGCTGATAGCATCTCGACTGCTATTTGCAGTCATAACCACAATTTTTATAGATTCATACTTGGATTTAATTATATTTATTAACTCGTTTCCACTGATGTCGGGTAAATCAGTATTTATGACTACGATATCTGGGTTTTGTTTGTCGATAATTTCTATGCCTTCTGTCCCGTATTTGGCAACACCGCATACCTGAATTTTTCCGGTTTCAGATAGTATTGCTGCTGCGCCAATCCTGGACATATTTTCATTCTCAATGATGACAACATTAGCTAGTTTCATATTTTAGATTTTTTTCTTAGTCGTGCATCTGTTAAGTAACTTGGCACAATTCAACTAAAGTATGTAACGTTTTGTAATGGTCAAGAGCAAATATTTTTCTCTTTTACCCAACGCCAGAACTCATTGCAATATATAGGAATCCGATTTGATTCGGTGAATCACTCGTGGGAACAGGAAACAGGGCTTCGGCCGTGATCTCAGCCGAACGGAACTCTTAAGAAATAAAAAGGTGTACCTAGCTTCGCCAAAATCAAATAGGAGTCTTATAGTTCTGTTTACTAACGCTCATCTACTTAATCACATTTATAGCATTTACCTTTTTGAATATTGATCTTATTTGCTGAAAATATATATTAATTATGGTTTTCAGTAATCATTTTTTTAGATAAAAATAAATATGAGAGAATAACTACTTTTTGTATTTGTCATGAACCATATATTTACTTAATGCTTTCCGAGAGAAATTTTGTTTTAATAGTTCTAAGTGATTTTATCCGCCTTCGGCGGAAGACAGAAGGTTAAACTCTGTCTTTTGTGAAGCCTTCTGGCGGTCGCCAACTGGGTATAAAACTCCACCATCTACACGGAACCAGTACTGTAGAAGGGTTTCCCTCACGCTTGTTCTGGCGTTGTCTATGGCTGAGTCCTCCGGACACGCTGCGCGAACGCCACGCAAGCTATCAATCGGTTAGGTGCTGCACCGATCCGATTGCTCCTTCAGCATAGCTGCCTCCTGCCCTCTGCCTTTCTTCAAGGAGCAATGGATAATTTTGTATGAAACTAGATAAACTTTTGTCATGGATAGAAAAGATTGTTGTTTGGTTTTTGATCGGTATGTTATGTTTTGTCGGGTTAGGTAGTTTACCTGTTAACCCGACAAGCTTTTTTGACTTTGCTGCGTCGTTGTATTATCTCTTAGCGGCAGTTGTTGTTTGCCCCAAGACTCCTCTTAGTTTTAATAAAAGACTAGTTTTTGGATTTATTGCCTTTTTCTATGGAGTTTGGGTCGGTTTAATTTAGCTAGCTCAATTCGTTACCAGATTCCTTACTTTGAATTTGCTGCTGGTTTTGTCTACGGAGTACTTGCTGCTCCTGGAATAAAACCTGAAAGCGCTCAAATTCTTCCTTCGTGAGGTTATTGATGATGATAGAGTATTCTTCTGAGTTATTGTCACAAGAAGCCAAGAGTGTTTCTTTGCTTTCTTCCAACTCAGGATAATTTCTATCAAGGCTTAGAATTTGTGAATCTTTTTCTAATTTTAGAATTGCAGTATATTCCTCACCTTTATAAAAAATACTTCGCGTGTCTTTATCTGCTTTTCCATATGTATTGATCCGGTCTACAATAACAGGAATAACAAACTGTTGAATTTGAATTGTAGTGGCAATAAGTTGTTTTCTATTTTCTTGACTTTCTTCTACTGGCTTGCTATTACTGTCGTCTGTTTTTTTAGTAAAGTTTGTTATCACCTCTGGTTCAATTGTTCTGACTTGAGTCTGGTTATTTGTTACTTGTGAAGAGAATTCATGACTGAGTTGATGAACAAAAGTGACAGGTTCAATATCTGCTGAGTTTACCTTTGCTTCCTCTTGCGCTACTTCGTTAATTTTGTTCATTTCTAAGCTAAGGTTTAGTGCAGCCTCTTTTTGTTCTTCAGCAGTTGGAGGATTGAGTGCTATCTCTTCAAATTTCTCATTACTGATGTTAAGCTGCTTCATGAGTTCTCTGAGGGTACTAGCCTTCATTGCGGTAGTCTGTTCTGCTGGAATTTCAACTAGTTCTTTCATATCAAAATTACCTACCTTTCAACAAAATCTGATTTGACATCTTTCAGTGTATTTGCAATCCGGGAGTTCATGTATCGAAAATCTTGTAATGTTTCATCATTAATATTATTTATTTTGATACTTCCTGATTTGACATAGAACAGTACATTATCATCTTTGTCCTTAACTAAGTAAGTTTGATTTTGGACTTGAGTGGCGATTTTGTACTTTTCAGTTTGTACTGACATAATGCCATTGATATCTTCTTGCCCAATTTTTTTAACTACACATTGAGCTAGACTTGTCATTACTTTGATTTTTTCAAGCTCTTTAATATCTTTATCCATTGCTTTAAAAGCATTTCCAAGACTAATATTTTCTTTGACGTATAAATCAGTTACCTCCTGAATTCGTGATAAATACTTTTCTGATTTACCGAGCTTTTGAGCGGCTACATACCAATCTTGAAGACTTTGAACTGTATTTGCCCTCATCCGCAGGGTAATGTCATCCATCGCCCCAAAGAGCTGTGTTCTGGGTTGAGAAGGCGATGCGAGTGCTTGTTCAATATTGGTTGGTGTAACTGAAATGGTTGTTTGTTGTGATTTTTCGACTACATTAGTATATGCTTGGGCGATCGCTCGGATGAATGCTGATTCCTTACCTTTACCTTCCCACTGTTTATCCTGGGTACTGGTGATAGTGGTACAGTTTTCCAACCATTCAGTTCCGCCACGCTTGGCGATCGCATCAATGAGCCGGGGGTGCTGTTCAAGTTTAGCCTGGAGTACCTCTACCATCAGTTCGTACTCATCAGCCAAGGGATGAAGCTGCTTCTGGTGATGGAACGCATGTTCGGCAGATGCATATGCTACACCTTTAGGCTTCTGCAAGTGGGTTTCTACTCCATACCGTCCGGCTGCGGCTTCTGGGTTGTTATTGATTGAAACTTGATAATTGTTTTGTAGCTTGCCTTGTTCTTTGGCAAGTGCAGTGGCATTGGCGAGTGCAGCTCCTAGCCCGTCTTTGGAGTCGGGGCTGATATGGACAGACGCAGCAATTTGCTGTTGTACGGGTGCACTAGTTGCACTCAACGTTCGCGTAGCGTCTCCGACAGGAGAGGGAACCGCAATGCACTGGCGTGTGTACGAGATAATCTTGCCGTTGGTTTGAACCGTGGGGTTTTGGGGTTGCTGTGCTTTAAGAGCTATGCATTCCGTGAGAATTTCCGCAAGTGCCCGTGCTTGCGAGATGTTTGTGCTAGCAAACTTGTCGGTGAGAACCAAGCCTTGCGATTTAAGAGCGAGTTCGTTAATTAGACTGGGGTTTTCCTGCGCCCACTGTTGCCAGAGTTTTTTATATTCTTGGTAAAGCTGTCCTTCGGACATTGGAGTGCGGGGTGGTTTGCCTTTACCCTTTTTCCAATCCTTGTCGTCGGGTGAGGTACGGTATCCTTTCACATCAAGTTGGTAGGCTGACTCAATAGTTCTGCCATCGGAGAGTTTGGCATTGAGAGCACTAAATCTTCCATCGCCTGCGCTTGATACTTCGTAGTTAGCTTTACCTTGGGGCGCGTATCTTCCCCACTCCCATTGTTGAGGCTTATTTTGTGAATTTATTTTTACATCAGTGCTGGGAGTTTTTGCAACTACTGTCTCTAGCTGCGTGGGTGCTTGTTCGATTTCAATTGGTTTTGCAGGAACAATTGGTACTGGTGTTTCTTCCTGACTGAGTTCTTTTGGACGATTTGGTAGTGCTAAGAGCGCTTGTTTGTATTCGCTATCTGGTAAAGTTTGGTTTGATGGAAGGAGACTGTCTTGAGTTTCAAGTTTTTGATTGAGTTCTGCACTTAGTTGTTCGTAACTGTCAAAGCCATCAATTTCACCAATATTAATAGCTGACTCAAATAAAGCATTTAATTTTTTGCTTAGTTCTTCACTAATTTCAGTTTTAGTAATAATAAATGTAGCTATATTGTTTTCAATAAAGGAATTAAGATTTACACTTTTTGACTCTAACCAATTAGTGACAGCGATCGCATCTTGTGCTGGTACGACTAATACGATAGCTTCTTTCGTCTTTACTTGTGACCCATCTGCGGAACTATACTGTTGGTTTGGGTTATAGAAATATATAGTTTGTTCGGGAATAATTGGGGCGACTTGTGAAGGAGTATCTGCACTTCTGATATGACCACCAGCACGGTCAATAAACGTTTGTTTCAGCTTTTCACTGATAGTACTTTCATCGAGCATGAATACAGTCATACCCTTTTTGGCTTCTAACCGAGCTTGTGACGCAGTCAGTTGTTCATATGATACTTCTACTTTTTCTAAATACTTTTTTGTTCTTTCGGCTATTTTTTCATCAACTGCTAACCCGATTAATCCTACTAATTTTTGTTCTTGATTTTGGAACATTACTGTAGGACGAGCGTTAATTTTAGCAAGTAACTGATTACTTTTTTCTTGCGGTTCGTTTTTAACAGGCTGTTCGTTACTTACAAGTTGACTGCGCTTAATCCACTGGTTGGGATACTGTACGGTTTCTGGATTAATAGTTATCTGACAGGTACTTTCATTACTGGTAATCTGTACAGGAATAGTGGTTCGTTGTTGATTGAGGCGGATAATGTCTGTGTCAATTAGTTTTTGTATAGTACTACTCTCTTTTTTTCGCCACTGTCTTTGTGTATAACCTTTGTTTAATTCAGCTTCAAGGCGTTCGGTGTGCTGACCAATAATACCAAGTGATTGGTCACCAATTTTAGCTATATAAACGTACTTTTTATCAAATGCTTTGACTGAAGTTTTTCTAAAATCTCGGTCTTGAATTTCCTGTCGTTTATACTTTTGATTAGTAATATTAATTCTTAAGAAATTTTTTGACGATGTTTCTGCTACAGCATAGGCATTTTGACCAGTCGTGATGGTTTGAATTTTGAGTTGTAACTGTTGTCCGTTTCTGGGCTTTTCTGCTAACAAACCTTGAGCAATACCTTCTTTGACTGATTCCTTATCGAGGTTACCTAACTTTTCCGGTTTGTTATCATTTTGGATATAAATACTATAGTCTTCTCTAATCAAATCAACCTTCTCAATTGTTAGCATGATAGGTTGATTGTTGAACCTTTGGGAATGAAGTCCAAACTTGTTAACTTCACCTACTTTAAAAGTGAGTTCTGGTAGTCCGGGTACTTTGGTTGTGACAGAGGCAGTATATATCTCACCTTTGGCTATCTCTGCAGTTGCGGTAGTATCAATTGGTAGTCGAGCATTATTCTGTTCGATGTTTCCAAATGTTTCATAATTCCCCTCTTGATTCTGTATTTCAATAACGCTCTTTCCATTTTCGCTTATATTAAACCGAATATTTTGGAGTTGATTTTCATGAAAGACTTCACTGTTACGGTCGAATCCAGTGATACTAAATTCCCTAAACTGAAGTGTGTCTAGCCGATTGATAATTTCTTGGGGAAAGGCAGCAAATGCAAAGTTTGAAATTTTCTTTTGGTTCTCATTACCTTTCTCATGACTACTTTCACGAGTCGTTGATATAGCCCAGGTAGCAGATGCCATTGCTAGTTTATGGTCTGATGGAATAGAATTATAAAACTCTTCTGCTACTTGGTAAGCTTTTTGGTAAAGAAGTTTTATTTGACCTTCACTTAGTTCAGGTTGGAAGGATATTTTATTGGATGTTACTTCCTGTCCAGGGATAATTTCTATCTCTTGTAGCTTGTTTTCCTGCTCCTTAGCAAGCGTTCCTAACGTCCTAAATTTAGGTTGACCGTTTTCAGTCTCATTGTTGATTTGGGCATAGACTATATATTGATGGGGACGGCTATGATTACGCTTTTCTTCTGGTATTTCTGATATTTTGATCGTAATTTTTTTCGCTTTCCAAATAAATTCGTTGTCATATTGTAGAAGGTTAGTGACACTGACTTGATTGCCATTAACAAGCGTAATATTTGCGGATGGTCCTTTTTCGGTTTCTTTCTGTTTAGATAGCTGATGAGCTCTGTTAAATGATTTATCAAATTCTTTTTTAGCGAGGCTTGCTTGTAAGCGTTGCTGATTAGAGAATTTAACACCTTGAAAGAAATCTTGAAACTGTACGATTTCACGTGATTCGAGACGGGCTTTCTCAAAATATTGGTTGGTTTGAGCAATTAGTAATTCAACTGGTGAGTATCCTGTAGGCTGGATGGTGCTATTTAAATAAACATCTTTTTTCTTATCTCGAATATAGTTAACTTCCCGGTGAAGAATCAGACTGTTGTTGCGGATAATCTCCATTTCAGGTTTTTTAGCACTTTTGAACAAGTCAACCGCAATTTGGTTTTGAAATGCTGCTTGGGCAATCATTTCGCGGTACATCTTCGTGTTGACGCTCATTGCTTTGAAAGCGGTTTCCTGGTTAAGAGGTTCCTGTCGTGCTGTTTGGATAAACGCTTCCATATAGCCGCGATACTTGTCGGGAACTTCTTTACCTTCTATACCCTTAGATTTTGCCCAGGCTTCTGTCTTGAACAAATCTTCGTAGTGTTCGGTTACCTCTTGTACATACTCGATTTGGTCTTTCTCACTGCCAAAGTTTTTCAGGATGGTAATTTCTGACTCTAGCGCCTCAATCGATGTCAGGTGGTTGTTAATAACACCAACACTAATGCTATCGCTCATGTGGATGGCGATTTCTTCAAATTCTGGCTGGCTACCGTCTTCTCGGTAAAAAGACTGTTTGTTGAGTTTAACAGTTGGCTCGTAAGCGTTAGAAGGCAAGTTACGCTCAGAAGCTTCTGCTGTGAGGTTGGGATACTTGCTTGCTCGGTCAAATCCGATACAGTCACCGTCGTAGTCGCGTGCTTGACGTTCCTGTTCGGACTCTTGGGGAAGAATTTCTAAGTTGTATCCAGCCGATTGAAGTTCTTGAATATACTCATTAAATTTGTTGGTAAACTCGATTTTGTCCTTTGTTTCGAGTTTACCTATATTTTTGTTTAAGTAATTCTCAATACCTTGTAACTGGATATTTTTCCCTTGAGCTTCGGGAAGGATAGATAAAATTTGTTCGTTTAGGCGGTTGTAAATGCGATCGCTTGTTTCGTCCGAGACAGCGATAACACCTGCGAGGGGTTTGCCATCTGGTCCAAGTATATCTTCTACTATTTTGTTTGTAGAGATGCACAGACCGTTCGAGTTGAGGAAAGGTGAGCGGAAGTTGAGGACTTCTTCTTTGTCTTGGTAATGAGGAATGCAGATTTCACCATTTTGCAGGTCTTTGGAGGGAATGACCATTGCACGCTCAAACGTGAGTGTTTTACCAATGGCGATTTCCTTCCACTCGTTTTGGACAAATCGAGCGAGTTCTCGCTGTACCTTCTCGGTTTCGAGAAGTTGTCCTTGTCCTTGTCCTTGTAAGTCAGCTTTGATGAGTTTGTAAATCAACGAGTCAGTAGCAATGCGTTCACGCAGCGTTTCTAATTCTTCTGTTACTGCTGGGTCTTCTGTTGCTTCTTCTTCAAGTGAGGCTGCTTGTTCTTCCAGAAAGGCTTTGCGTTTGGAGTACTTTTCACAATAAAGTTGGGCTAGTTGTCGGGGATCGTCCTGTGCAAGATTCAGCTTCTTAGCTTCCAGTTCTAGTTGTTCGGTAAAGTCTTTCACTCCATTGGGGAATGAAGCAAGTAACTGTGAGATAGCTGTCTTACCAAGTTCAGACTGTGATTTTTCTCCCAACCAGATATTTTGCCTGTACAGTCCAGGTTGAATTTGGGGTTTGGTCGGACCATTGGGGTTGTCTTTATCAGTTCCCTTAAATGCAGACAAGGGAAGAATTAGGTCAATTTTAGTTTGGTTATTGGCGTCTTGATAGTTAAGAATATTGTCAAGATTGGCTGGGCGTAGTGTACCTTTACCAAAGCGGTATTTGGTATCATCTCCATCTTGGTCAGTCCAACCGAAGCGGTGCTGAATGACGCGGTAGGAATCACCTTCTTTATAATTGGTAAGTTCGTGATATAAGTCTTTTGAGATTTGTCCATAACAGTCGCCTGTTAGTCGATATGCCTGGTCATTGTTAATGATGCTACCATTTTCACCATTACTATCATCAACAATTAAGATGTTTAACTCTTTATTTATGGCATTTTTGCACGCACCAAGGAAGATGGAACCATACGCGCCTCTATCTTTATTGTCTGGACATAACTGTCTAATTGTGTCTAGATATTCTTCTGGCCCATACAATAATCGGGTTTTTGACGATAATAATAATTTGTATCCTGACGGATGGTTTTTTAGTTGTTCAGCAGTAGACTTTTCGTCTATATGCCCAAACGAAAAGTTTTTTCTTGTCAAGAAATATTCTAGTAAAGTGTTGTTAAGTTCTTCTTGCAGAAGTGAATCGAAATTATTAATATTTCCATCGGTATGAATCCATTGATTTAATCTAGTATCAAAATGTTTAGCTTGAATTGTCATAGAAACAATTAAACTTCTAAACTTAATAAAAATTTTAATTTTTGGCAATAAAATACCCTAGAGTTTGATTTTACTTCCTCTATCTCGGTAATCTATTCAACAATTTTCTGATTTTTCAGAGCAAAATCTACATATTTGCAATCACTATGTATGAAGCAATGTCACGGGAAATACGGCTATTCTACACAGGACACTAAATCAGTAGTAATTTTCGTAATGTTTGCTATCTGGGTTGACTTAAAATCAATCGACAGAAGATGATTTAAGGAGTGTTGCTAATTTCCACAATCATTTCTCCTTGCCGCAGTTGTTCTAATGCATCAGGCAAAGTAGCACTGAGCAATTGTTGCAGGTTAGGATTCGTGACATTGCCACAGGTCAGCCACAAAATCTGAGGAGGTGTTCCCAAGCGACATACCAAGTCGATGAAGTCGCTGTCTTTTGTCATAATCACAGCGTTTTGGGATCGTGCCTGTTCAAAAATTTCGATATCCTTCGCGTCCCGAAGTGACAAATCTCGCAGGGCAGCAGCTTCTAAGCTAAAGGTGATTGTCAGCCAGTTTGCCAGTGTTGGAGGCAGTTGAGCATCAATCCAAATCTTCATGCTGTCAGTCTGGGAAAATCAGTGCGTTTTGCGGCGAAGAGCAGGCAAGCTTGAATATCTGCCAGTTCCAAATCGGGGAAATCTTCTAAAATTTCAGTAACACTAACGTTTTCAGCCAACATTTCTAAAATATCGGTAACTCGAATTCGCATCCCTCGAATGCAGGGACGACCACCACACTGACCAGGGGTTTGGGTTATGCGAGTTAGCAAGCCCGTCGTTGAATTCATGAGAATGTCTGCAAGTTGCTTTGTTTATCTCCATTTTATGATGAGAAACAGGAGGTGTTACTAGAGGTTATTATCCGATGGCTGTAGAGAGATATCGTCAAATCATCCAACAGTTAATTTTAGAACGGGCACAGAGGCGATCGCCTTTAGAAGAAATCGAGATACAAGCGATTCTGGATACTGAGCGCGACCATTACCTTTTGCTACATACAGGCTGGCGTGGTAATCGTCGGACACATGGATGCAGTCTACATCTCGATATCAAAGACGGCAAAATCTGGATTCAGCATGATGGGACAGAAGTAGGAATTGCTACACAACTGCTAGAATTGGGTGTACCAAAAGAAGATATCGTTTTGGCGTTTCACTCTCCTTATATGCGCCAATTTACGGAGTTTGCCACCAGCTGAGCATTTTACTGCTCAATTCCCCCTTTGGATTGTGATTTGTTGATTAGCGCTTGTTGAGTAAAAGTCCGCAAGCTTTCGATTTGTTCGATTTCATTTTCGTTGAGTCGGGTGGGTTTTTCTTCATACCAATTTCCTTCCACGTAGCGGGTTTGCATTACAGGGGTATCATCTTGGTGACGGTAAACAGTCAGGATGTTTTCATGTAGGCTTGCACTCAACTCCCGTCCTTTGATGCGAGGACTGTTGGTAACAAGCATGTAGTTAGTGATGACTGAAGGTAGATGTTCAAGAGTAAGAGGCAGGGTATTGGGTGTAAGGAAGCCATCGGCTTGAGCCGGTGTGCTGACTTCTGACTGGTGTTGTAAAGTTTCTTCTGGGGTGCTTCCTAGTGCTTCCTCTTCGGGAAGTCGTGCGGTGGAATAATTCTCTTTCACTGAGTCTGTAATCGCATGGTGGCTTTGTTGAAGCGGATATGTTTTTGTTTTATCTAAACTAACAGACGGTAGATCTTCCTCTGTGGAGGAAGGTACACCAGTGTCGTTGCAAGCTAGTGCTGCTGTATTTTTTTCCTTTGCGCGAGATTGTTCTTCTTCTTTTTGTAGTTCAATCCCAAGAAGTTTTCTTTCTGGAGTTGGCTGTACCAATTCCTCCTGCTGTAGCGGTAGTTGTTTTTCTACTTCAGTTTCAACTGATGAAGAAGTATTTTGATTCAATGGTAGCGGTAGTTCGATAGAGGGCTGTTTTTCTTTTGAGGGAAGTGGCTGTTCTTGGGATTGTTCTGGTTGCGGTGGGTTCTGTACTTTCTTCTTTGCTGCGGCAGAAACTGGAGCCAACTTACTTTCTAAAATTGGTGTTATTGTTAGCCTCTCATCTGTATAACTGTTTTTCCGTATATTTGTACTAATCCCAAAATTGGAGCTATCATCAGTAGCGCCACCGCTGTCCCCTGTGCTATCACTAGTAGGTTTGTCAATAGTATTGTATTCTATTTTACTGAAAATATTATTGTTGATGCGGCTAATTGCATTTGTTTTGGCTTGTTGGAGTTTGCTTACATCCCTTTGTTGGTCAAATGTCAATCCGTATTCAGACTGAAGTTTGTTCCAACTATAGGGTTTGTATACCTGATAACCAGCTATTTTGACATCATTGTGGATATAGGTAAAGCCGAGTAATTCATCCCCCCGCATCTTGGGTAATACTCCAATGTTGTTTTCCTCTAGGCGTTGGATAAACGTAGAGATGGTGGGACTATCAATTATAGCCTCCCCTATTGCTGAACGGATAATTTCCTTACTGGTTGGGGTTTTGTGCTTACTGTTGACTGCTCTAATACTTTTCGAGCGGTTGCGACTTGTAAGTGCAGTTATCCCGTACTCTTGTTCTAACCTAGAAGCGACGGCTTCATTTGTCGTTGGTGTTACTTCCAATCCTAATTGAGCTGCGATTCGTCTAGTTGAAACCTGGGAGTTGAAATAGTCGTAGGAGTCATTAACCAGGCTACCGTCTAACCGAATACGAGAGGCAATTATATGCAAATGTTCGTGGTCGCGGTCATGATGTCTGACTGCAACGAACTGACTCGTGGCGTGGGGTGATTCATATGCAGGCAAATATCCCATGTCTTTGAGATACTCCCTTGCTACATAGCTATACTGACTATCCGATAAATGTTCGTGGTAGTCCCGACGGTGTGCGATCGCAATAATGAGATGGGCGCACTGACGTTTGACCGCCTTGTTCGTGTATTTGGTACTAAGGAACTGTTCGTTGAATTGATGTGGGCTTGTTCCCATCATATTGGTATCGACAATCGCAGCATCATCCTTCTCCAAGACATACTTGAGCGTATCGAGAAAGTTTGGTTTTTTGTATATGACTGGAATCAAGAGAAAAAAGTATAATGTGATTTCTCTAACTTAGCAATTATACTTAGAAGCTGAAATAAGCTGGCTTTAAAGATTCAGAGAAATTAGGGGCTTGCTATGCTGAAGCACCTTGTCACCGAATTAGTGGCAGTTTGAGTAACAAAAGGATGCGATTGCAAGGGAAAGCAGAGGCTGCGCTCGCGTATCGCTGCTTCATTGTCTTTAGAACTTAAGCGAAACGTGAGTTCGACGAACTAAAAAACAGCAGGAGGCAGAGCAGGCAGGGCTTTTGGGTAAATGTCAAGAGAAGGTTTTTTCGGCATGAAGGTTAGAGCAGCAAACCCGCCATTAAATAAGCGAACCGTATTACGCCCAAGGTGATGCAATAGCCGTCACTGGAATTACCTGCGTTGCCTCCAGTTGTATAGTCCTCTTGCTACAATTTGGGGAAGTTAGAAGAAAATCCAAGCACTATCTTGGTTGAAACCACTGGTAACAAACAAACTGAATATCTTCTGAATGAATAATTTTCGACGAGTTTAATTCTTTCTCTTCTTCAATTTGGTAATAATGGTCTTGATCAACAAACACCTCGTCTAGTTCAGAAACCAAAGCATTTAAATCTTTATGTTTAACATATTTTTCCCAAATGACTTTCATATCACGTTCGTAGATACTCAGGTTAACTGTAGTAATAACCTTTGATACCCGTCGCTTAACTTCCTGGTATGCTGCATCTTCATGTGTTGGACTAAATTGAGTCAAAACTTGATAAATTTTCTGTAAAATCTTGCTTAGCTTAGGTTTGACTTGACTGCTAGTTTCCTGCTTTTTAAAGTTTGTCATCAAGTTACTTAAAGCCCCTTCTAAAATATCAAAGATAGAGTTATCAAACTTAACCGGAAGCAGTTTGTTTGGAGGAGGAAAATCCTCAGCTTTACACTTGATCCAGTTAAAAATTTTACGCTTATCCGTAACTAACTGATTTGGGTTAAGCGAAATCACACCATTAATACGAGGGTAAAATTGCCAAAAGTGCTTATCTTTAGCACGAAATGCCATAAATATGCCTCCATCTCTAGCTTCAGGAATATAGAAATGGCGGGTACTGTGAATCCCCAGTGGAATTTCTTCAGCTGCTTCCTCTCCTTCTTGTTTAAAAAATTCCAATAGGGGCAAACGCATTTCATCAAGAGACGCTAAATCAGCCGCTTGCTCAAGTTCCTCTAAAATTGCTTCTTTATCTGCATCGGTCACTGCTTTCTTAAGTCGGTATAATTCTTCTAATGATTTCTCTGAAATGATTTCTCCTAAAACGCTAGCGTCTAATCCTACTTCTTTATCAATCACGGCAAGTCGGGCTTGTAATCGTCGTACCAATCCGAGCAATGCCTCCAAACCTTCTTCTGGAAAGCAGTTATAAATAAATAATTTTTCGTAGCTAGTACCTAAACGGTCAATTCGACCAGCACGCTGAATCATTCGTACCGGGTTCCAATGTAGGTCATAGTTAACTAAAACACCAGCATCTTGTAAATTTTGTCCTTCAGATAAAACGTCAGTGCAAATCAGAATATTAATTTCCTGACCTTGAATCTTTTGCTGTTCTTCCTGGCTTTGGCTGTTAGCTTTAGGCGCAAAGCATTTAACTTTTTCCTCTCTTTGCTTGCTAGGAGTTTCACCAGTGATTTTGTCAATTATAGGTAAGTCTTCATCTATTGCTAGTGTCTTTAACCAGTCTTCATCTGACAGTAACTGATTGTACAAATAATCAGCAGTGTCTTTGAAATAGCTGAAAACCAAGACTTTCTGCCCCTTCAGATCGTAAGCTAACAAATGTTTGAATGCTGCTAGCTTGCAGTCGAAATCACGTCCTAGTTCTACATCTTTTTCAATTTTCTGAAGTGTGTTGATAATACTGTTGAGAATATTGATGTCTGATTTAATTTGCGAACTTAATTCCTCAATTTGGTAATCATTGGGGTCAATCTCATCTAAAGAGTTGATAAGTTCTTCGACGGAAATATTTTCCTCTTCATCTGTCTGTGCTGCTAGAATCTTGCGAAAATTTTTACTATCTAGCAGCTTACCTTGTTGTAAAAATGTAAAAAATCTTGATTGAAAATCCCTCTGATTGCAGATACTACTTTCAAAAGCAATCAGGGAACTTTCTAGCCGCTTCAGATACAGCGACTTTATTAGGCTAACAAGAGCGTCTTTGCGCTTGATATCATCTTCTTCTTGATTAGTTTTTCGCTTCTTAAACGCTTTGATGTTATAAGGAGCGAGATGCAATTCATCAATTTTATTTGCTATCCCAGCGTAAAGTCCCTGAAAACTAGCTTCAAAATTATAGGTAAACTGTTTTAATTCCCGTTTGGGAAAGCGAATCTTTTGACCAGCGATATAAATTTCTTCTCCAGCAAGCTGCCGCTTGATAACATCCTGGCGAGAGCGCCTTACCATTGATTGGAAAAGCAGTTCAGTAATCTCTACATCACCCTTGCTCAAAGCTTTAAAGTAAGTTTTTAGATTGGGAATGTCCCACTCTCGGTAGTATGTTTCAGTATTACGTGTTAGTAATAAAATTTGATGGTAAAGGTCATAAATGCTAGTATTTATTGGCGTTGCAGTTAATAGTAATACCTGCTTGTTTCGCTTACCACTGCCAATAAGCTTTTGTAAATTTCGGTATCGATTGGTTGCACTATTACGAAAGTTATGCGATTCATCGACGACGATGATGTCATATTTGTTGTAGCGGCGGTTATCGAAGGTTTTAAGGCTAATTTCCTCCTGGGAAACTACATCTGCTTTAACTCCGTACTCATCCAGCTTTTTGAGCCACACCAAATCCCGCAATTGGGCTGGACATATCACCAGCGCACGAGGTACATAACTAGGACGTCTGTCTTTGATAAGGTAGTGGTCAATCACTCGCAAGCCGATATAAGTTTTACCCAAACCTACAGCATCTGCCACCATACAACCCCGGTGACGCTCCAGCAACCTTACAGCACGCTCAAACCCTTCTTGTTGAAAACTAGCGAGTTCTAAGCTTGTGCGAACGCTCCCTTGTGCCAAAGTGTCTTCTTTAAAAAGTTCGTAAAGTGCTTTTAAAAAGACCTGATAGGGTGTATAAGCTTTACTGCCAAATTTAGAGGCATTCAGAGCATCAATTAGTTTGGCTTTGTACTCTTTATCAACACTTTTGTCATTCCAGAATTTCTCAAACCAATTTTGGCGAAGGTCTTGAGCAATTACTGATGTTTTATTCAAAACATTTAATTCTGTATTACCACTCAATCCAGCAGGAGTGAAGTTACTAGAACCAATGATACTGTAGTTGTCAAAAATGTAAGCTTTGGCGTGGAGAAATTGCACATTTTCAGTTATAGCACCATAAAGTCTGACATGGATATGGTGTTGTTGTAGATATGCAATTAAACGGTCAATTTGCTGTTTGTATTGCAACTTGAATTTCTCTGTTTCTAGTTGCTTTTGAATATCATAACGGAAGTAGTGGGTTAGGTCGATGCGATCGCCTTCTGCTGGTCGAATCGTGGGATCACGACCAATTAGCAGGCGTAGGTGAGTTAAAGTGTTGAAAGCTTGCTCTAGCCGTATCCATGCCTCAATCCGGAAAAACCCAGTCGCTATGTCTAAGTTTGTTTGCCTCTCATCCAGAACCAGCGAGCGCAAAACATCTTCTAATTTATGTTGATTATTGTCTACATAATCTGGGAGAGCCATAATTGACACACCTTTTACCAGGAAAATATGATTCACAAATATTTTGTTAGGTGAGTATTGCCCACCAGGATAAGTTTTACCCTTCCTTACCAAGAAAGGGATGCGGTCTTAATCTCTAGTAGCTTTCAGAATATGACCAATAGTTGGTTGAACACACCAATAGTCCTTACCCTCTTTTTTACCGACAGGATAGACAAAACTTAGTAGATCTGCCCATTTCAAAACTTTTTTTACAACATCTGGTTGGATATCATCTATTAAAGCTACTAATTCTTCAGTAGAAATGCTATCTTCAGAACTTTGACACCAATCAGCTAAATCTCGTAGTACTTTATGTTGCTCATAACACTCAATACCTAACTGTACTGTGATGAAGTCAAGTGCTTCTTGAGAGTTATTAAATGAATCCTTGAGTTCTTCTAAGTGAAGTTCCCAGTGATGTATGGCAGACTTGGAGTTTTGGTAGAAACGGTTTAGTAGTGTTGACCAATTCCCTGTAACTGCGGTAATTTTTTCTCGATTGTCTTTATCACTGGGAAAATTACAATCTTGTAACCATTGCCGTAAGGCTGTATCATGCCAAGGTTTTAAACTCAAAGTGGTCAGTCCATTCATTGAATGAAATTCTGTATTATTTTTGCTAATTAACTGCCACGCTTTTTGAGGATCAGCAATAAATACCACCCGTACAAAGGAATTTTTTGCCCTCAATCTTCCAACAGGTTCTATCGCCTCATTAATCCAGTGCTGATTCCAAGGACAAGAAGCAGACACAAAAATGATTGTTATACCATCTTTTTGGCGATTGCGAAGTCGCTCTTTTAAGCGTTGGAAAAAATCATCTTTTGATAAGATGTCCTCCCAATAATAGTAGAAAAATTCCTTTTTCTTACCTAGAACTGATTCCAGATAAAGCTTCAAGTTATCAAGTCCTGCTGCTAGAGTACCAAATATCATGGAGACTCCATTTTCAGGAAGCAGAATTTTTGATTCCTGCTGAGCTGTTAAGGGGCTGCGCTTGGAGTTATCCTTAGTACCGATGATGCAACGAAAAGTTGCAGGTTCATATTCTAGGGGAACTTCGCGGGGTTCTAAAAGTGCTGCTTCAATTTCTTCAGGAGTTCCCATTAGTAGTAGTACGTTGGGACTTCTTAAGGTGAAGCGACCCTTACTGGTCACACGTAAAACCCCTAATCCGACCATTTCTTCTAGCAGAACCTGAATTTCATCTGATGATAAACCTTGGAAACCTTCATACCACCATGTTAGCACTTCATTGCGAATCCAAGACACACCAAAGCCATCCACCATGCCATTTTCACTTTCTATGGAGCCATTGGCAATTGTGTAGGCAATCACTTCGTAGCGTCGATCTAATTGCAGCGTCCACATAAAGCGATCGCGGATAGCTTTACGTAAGTCTTGGTTATTGTAAGCGTCATCAACTTGCTGCGAAGTGATTATATAAGGAGGACTGTCTTTGGCATCAAAATTAGCGATATCAGGGTTAGTAACGTGCCTGAGCAATTGTTGACAATAAAGTTGTATTAGACTGGGATAATAATTAGTCTGTGAAAGAATACGTGTTACCAAATCAGGAGATTCAAAGCGATAGCCAATGCTAGCAAATGGACGTTCAATTAAGGCTCTCGCTTCCCGCATTTCACCATTATTTAGCAGCGGACCAATGCAAATCGGTTCTCCTAAATGAGCCAAAGGATGGTTCTCAAGTTTGGTAGTACGCTGTACGTTATGTAAACCAGCAAATACTACCTTGAAGCGGCGATTTGTTCTGTCCATTAATCCTTTCAAACGAGCTGAGCGGATAAAGTCTCCCTTTTCCTTGTCTGCTGTGGATTTTTTGCTATCAGCTTCCAGAAACTTATCGGCTTCATCTAGTAACAACAAAATTTGGCGATTTTCGTCTTGCTCAAGCCAAAGTTGGATTTGCTTGAACAGTTCATCAGGCTTTACACGGCTAGACGTTGTATCAGGAATGACGCCCAAACGTTTCAACTCAGCTGCCAGTATATTCCAAATTTCATCAATGTCTCTGTCATAACCAATTGCTTCGGCTTTGAGGTCGAGCCAAATTGCGATTTTTCCTTGCCTTGGTGAGTGAAAAGTACGCTCGACGAAGCGCAGCAAGACTGTTTTACCTAACTGTCGTCCGCCATAAATAAAGCAAGAACCTGTAGGAGTAATAATTGAGTCTCGCTCTCGTTGCCGCCCATAAAACATTTCTGGGGGAACAAATCCTGAAGTCGTTGTATACGGTTCTAGGAAAGTGAAGGGCAAGGTACACTCAAACAATATAGGTAAACGTGCGCCCCTTTCTCCGCACAGATAAAACATGACAGCATCGTCGATAAGTATGAAGGTGCGGCGGCGTTCCTGACATAAACGGGCGAGGTCTCGGCGTCTTTTTTCCGTCATTCGTCCAAAATGGAACACAAGTACTTTAGAGCCAACAGATGTATTCCCTACCGCATTGAGAATATCTTCCTCAGGTGGTCTATCCCATACACACAATATGCGGTAGCAGCCTTTAGCTTCTGAACCATAGGCTGGAACGGGACAACGCTTTTTGTCTTGAATTGCTTCAGTGGTAACCTCAACCCAGATAGAATTACCAACTTTTTTGATAATAATATTTGCAGTATTAAAACCCAGACCGCTAAGAATTTGACTAACATCTTTATCAGTGATTGCTTGCTTTCTTCCCTTGACTGCAAACCAAGTATCAAGCATTTGAGCTGCTTGTTTTGCCTGAGCGCCCGGTACTTGCCGCATCTGGAGTGGCTCAATACTGCTACTACCTGCATGAATTTTGTTAATTAACTCGCGTCGTCTGTTTGGATTCCGGTCAGCAGGCTCAAGTAGTTCTTCTATTGAAGAATAGTTATCCCTAAAGAAGTCTACAAAAGCATCTCTCCTATTTTCTGATTCGGGTATTTGTCGTGCCTGCTGCACCATATCTATATATTCATTGGCAGTCAGGACATCACCTTTATCTAATACACTGTTAATTCGTGCATAAGCGGGTTTGTCTTCCCCAATTTCCTGAATGAGTTTTTTTCTAGTCTCATCGATTTTTTCTTGTCGTTTGGTGTTAATTGCTTCACGTATAGCTTGCAGAGCTAAAAATTTTTCGGAAAAACGTAGAGTTGTTTTTCTAGCATTTTCTATGCTTTCAATCTGTGCTGCATAATCTAAACGCTCAGTTTCTCTCAACAAACCCAAACCAACATTCTCTTCTAGTTTTTTTCTGGTTTCCTTTACAGCTTTCTCTAATTCTTCTCGACAATTATGAATATCACGCTTTCTGTGCTGTTCTAGTTGAGCAATATCAATTGACATCTCTGGATAAGCTCGAAGATACTCTATAATTCGCTCAGTAGCCTCGTGGTCTTTACTATCGCTTTGCAGCTGAAAAGCTGTTACCCAATTACAATGATCTTGTTCAACTATATTAATAATTTCCTTCACAAGCAAGTTTGAGCTTTTGACTTGAGGTTGCCAATCAGAGTCCATTGGCAGTGAAGGGATTTTGAGCAATTCAGCATGAAGGAGATATTTTAACTCCGGCTCGATCTTTGGTAAAGTCCCGTTGGGTTCAAAAAGATTGCGAATGTCTTCTACTGCTTTTCTACAACAAGAAATTCCCGCCTTAATCAATACAGAAGAATTTCTCGTATCGAAATTATCTAGTTCTTGTAAAACGATTTTGTGAAGATTTGCAAGGTCTTGTTGCAATTGTTGAGCTTGAGTGTGAGCATAATTGTTGTTATTGCCCATGCGAGATTCTTGCAGTAAAATCCATTGACGTGCAAAGTTAACGGCTTCCCGAATGTGCTGACGAATCTGATTGAGAGCAATACCAGTGATGGTTTCACCGCTACTACGAATCAGACCTAGCTCGCGTTGCATACGTTTGACTTCTTCGTTAATCTGGGCTTCAGAAGACAATCGCTGCACATAATTTTTGACAACATCTAGCTGTCTCAAATTATTTTGCATGATAGGTAATAGCAGTGAATAAATAGGTTGATTGGGCTTAATCCACTCGTTCCACACTGCCTTGGCTGGTCCATAAATCATATTTAAACGCGGAGCTTGAGTCCACCAAGCCTCAACTGAGGAACGCAAAGCAGCTATCTCGGCTTCCCGCACCGTTTGATTCCTGACTGTCTTAATGGCTGCGGTATCCAAAGCTAAACCTTGGTTTTCATACTTAGCTATGGTTTGGCAATATTTATATAGTTGGTTAAGACCTTCTCCTAACCGCAGTAAGAGGAGAATTGCTGAAGCTTGAGTATTTGGTGCTAGCAATGCTGGACGCAGTGCGGCTGTGGCTAGAAGTAAACTAATTGCTTGGTTCCACTCACTGTCTCCATCAACAAAACAGTTATTGCTTATATTAATAAAATCACTCCTAAGAATGGTTGCAATCTCTCCTAATCCTACGTCATAGCGCACATGGCAACCTAAAATGACTCCCCGAATTATTTCTGCCGGTAAATGTGATTGGAAATCAGGGTATAACTCTATCAAGCAACATGCTAAATGATATGCAAGACTAAGTTTCTTTTCTCCAAGCAGTTGCCAAATTTGGTTACGAAGGGCTAACGGATCTTGTTCATTAATATTATCGCTGATGGGGATAGTATTTTTTTGTATTGTATCCTCTGCCGTTAACTCGTATTGAAGCTGTACCTCTTCCTCCCTTAATTCCTCCTCAAAAGCATTCTGAGAAACTTCGAGTTTGGGCAAGGGCGGAGTTACAATTTCTTTGTTAGCTGTTGTTTGAGAAGGTGTGGTTAATGTTGTAGCTGGTTGAGGATCTACTATAAGTTCATTGCTAGCTAGTGTAATACCTGACTCTAGCTGTGCTGCATTTGATTTTCTTGTAGTTTGTTGCTTTGGTGGAGCCACTATTTTTAGTTTAGGAGGCTCAAAATTGGAGATTGCCTCATCTTCTTTAATACTTGAAGTAATACTTGAAGCTGAGGGTAAATCTTGTATGAGTTCTTCTCGAACTATAAGTCCTCCTGTCAACGCTGCTAAAGCTAAAGGCATACCCAACGATTGGGTAACAGCTGTCTGTAATTCTGCTAAATGTTGGTAGTCAGCAGACTCGCGAACTGATATCAGTGCCAACAATTTCGAGAATACATGATTGCTATCAGCTAAGCTTTGAGTATCAGGATGTTCAGACCCCTGTGATTCTAAAAGGGCTTGGTAGAGTTCACGGGCTTTTATCTGACATTCCTGTAAAGGTTGAAAATCGCTTTCTACTCGATGGGCTATAGCCAAAATACGCTGTAAAACTGTCAAAGCAGAAATACGTACTTCTTCGCCTTTTGCTTTTTTCTTCTCCACCTCTACAACAGATTGCAACAAACATTCAAGGTCACGGCAGGAAACAATTTCATCAAGCTTAGGAATGGGCGATACTTCAGAGGAGGAAGCTAATTCCAGCACGATGTTACACAACTCGGCAAAATTTTTTCGGCATTCCTCTATCTCTAAAATTAACTCTTCGCCTAGAGGTATACCAGGGTCTTGTAACTCTCTAGTCGCCTTTATTAATAGATCACCAAGTTTAGAAAATCTATTTTGTAGAGAAGTAAGTTGTGCTAGTAGATTTGCTGAATTGTCTTCCATGATTTTCATCGTTCGACTCAAATGAATTCCTTTCATATTGGTGACGCTGTGAAGAGTTTCTTGACCAGAAGTATAATTATTATTGTTTTCTTCTAAATTGACTTTATTAGTTGAAGCTTTGGGGGAGATAAAGGTCTCTTCTTTAGAAAAATGAGTAACCCTTGGAAGAATATATTGCTGATGTTTAATTATTTGAGGCTTCCATAAACGTAATTTATTTAATCCTTTCTCCTCAATTTGACGAATTCGCTCGCGTGTTAAATTATAGCAATCACCAATTTTTTGTAAAGATTTCCCGCTTTGATTGTCAAAGCCATATCTCATTTTTAAAATATCTCGGGTGCGAGCGTCGAGGATATTCAAGAGATTTTCTATTTCTTCGTGCAACAGAGTTTTATGTAGCTGTTCTTCCGGTGTATCGCCATCAAATTCAATCCAGTCTCCTAATGTAGTGTCTTCTTCCTCGCCAATCCGAGTATCTAAGGAAATTAAGGGAAGAGCCAATTTAACTATAGAACGCAGCTTTTCAGTTGTCATTTCCAAGCTAGTGGCGATTTCTTCTTGCTTGGGAATACGACCCATTTCTTGAGAAAGCAGCTTGGTTATTTTCTTAACCTGATAGATTTTTTCCCAAAGGTGAACGGGTAGGCGAATTGTACGGGATTGGTCATCAAGCCCTCGTTTTATCCCCTGCCTAATCCACCAAGTTGCGTAAGTGGAAAACCTATTACCTTTTGTATAATCAAATTTTTTAACCGCTCTGATTAATCCTAAATTTCCTTCTTGAATTAAATCTAAAAAATCAACGCCTAGATTGGTATATCTCTTAGCAATTGAAACGACTAACCGCAGGTTTGCTTCTATCAGCTTGTTTTTAGCAGATCGACCATTAGCTATTTGTTCACGCAGTGCTAATGAAGATATACCAACTGCTGACGCTAGCTCTTCATTTTGAGGATTTCGTTGAAGTTGCTTTTGTAAGCGTTTTCTAATTTTTTCTAACTCTTCTGACTGTGCTACTTGACGAGCAAGAACAATCTCTTCTGATGCTTTTAATAGTTTAATTCGCCCAATTTCTTGCAAATACAAGCGAACTGAATCTGGGAATTCGTACCGTTGCTGGAGTTGTTTAAACCTAAGTGCTTCGTGCTGGATACGGTGAAGTGTTTGGGGGTTAAGCTTCAAAGCAGCGATTTTTTCTAATCGATTCAGGTCATGATAACTAGGGTCAGCAGTGTTAATCAAACACTTGTGAATGCTGAATGTTAAATTCATCTGAGCGTCAAAGCTTTGGTGAGGACTGATAAGCATTAGCTGCCTGTAGTCCTTTGTACTTAACAAGAAAAAATTAGAAGAGCGCTGACAGAGACTGTTAGCGATCGCCTGCATTCGATAAGTAACAGCACCAAGCGAAGACCATTCATTAGGTTTCAGTTGAAATAGCAAAACCTGTAATTCTGCATCCCCCTGGTTTGCAATTAAGTAAACCTGGTTAACTGCTTGAGCGCTTCGCTCTGGAAGTTCCAAGATGCTAACGTCCAAAAGCTGGCAAGTGGTGTTATAACCAAGCTTTTGAAATAATGTTGCGACTTGTTTTGGACTATTAGCGTTTCGTACATCATCTAAGTGCAGTAACCGTTGAGGCATCTCATCATAGAAGAAATAATTTCAGTTAGTTGTCAAAAGAAAAATGGGCGTTGCTGAATCATGGGATGATCTCGCCCAATTTGGAACGAATTTTCAAGGGTTTCAACCGCCAATTCATCCCGCATTTATGCAACGCCGAAAAATGCTTAATATCTCCTTGCCCATGCTTTGCAAGTTTCCCTAGCACCGCCGAAATCAACTTCATTAGCTAAAGCAAGGACTAAGTGCGTCAGTTATCCGATGGTTATCCAAAAGACAAGTGATGTTTATTTAGTAGGAAACTGTTTTTGTATAAATCTAATCAAAAACAAGAGTTGGCGTATAAGGCTAATCTACCTCTAGCTACTTCATTACTAAAAGAAGGGTTTTTAATTGCCATCAGCCTTTTGAACCCTAAAATACGTGAGATGGCTGAAAGTATTTTAAGTCATTTTATACATATTATTATATTTATACGGGATTTGCCAAGAGTAATATTACTTAGAAAAATTGAAGAAGAGTCCAGAAGTCAGAATGGACTGCGTCCCGCTCCGCTAACAGGAATCAGAATCAATTAGTTGACGGTAGGATCCGCCACTAATTGTAGACCGCTAAATTTTCAATTTAGCGGGGGTCTTAAACCCACTTATTCATTTACCAGTCGCACGATTGTCTTCATTCTGACCAGAGGCGGAGCTTTCCTTGCTCCGCTCCTGGCGACTGACACCTTCATTCTATTTAGATAAAGAATCCGAAATTCTATTTGTTACTAATTTTTTATTTAAATTCAGTAAAGCTTTTTATGCTCAGCTACTTTGACAAAAGCTAGAACACTGATTTAGTAATTATGATTGACCAGCAAATTGCTCAGTAGTTTTAGTAAAAATTTTTGCAAGGACATGAACGTTGCAGAAGTTCAGGATAATATTTCGTCATGCTGAATAAAATTATGTCTCAAGGATGCGATCGCCCCCCGTAACTACTCCTCTAATCACTCTGCCACCGCCACCAAATCTATCATCGCCCGATTTAGCCTTCAGCCATAGTTCAAGACCGGTGAATACTATACAGCCTATGGTTGCATACAAGCTAACACACTGCTAACAACCATTAAGGTTTTTGCTACAATTACTGGGAAATCGTTCTGCGCTTGAATGGATCGGTATTAACTTCCCGTAACTGCTGCACCTCAACTTCAAAAATACGTAACTGCGATTCACTATCCCCATCAACGCTTGTCATGTCGATAAGTTCCAAAAAACTTTCGGCACTCATCTGTGGGTTTTGAGCGCAATCCCATAAAGTACCCACATTAAAAGTCTGATCCCGCCAATTTCTTGGATAGGCAATGCGGAGGTAGTTTTCCCATTGATGCGGGTGGTCAAGCATATGTTGGGCGATTTCTAACTTTGATTTGGCTTCCACAACCCGAAAATCGTTCTCGTACATCCCTTCATCAATCAATGAAGTCACCAGAAACAGGGACATGACGCTCGACCTCATTTTACAACTTCCTATTTACTATAGCGGTTCTCATTTGAATCACATACACCACTACGAATAATGTAGAGACGTTACATGTAACGTCTCTACAGTTGTGTATTGTACGCAACCGAGAAGCGCTATAGTTTGACACTTTCAAATACGGCAATTACTAAAGCTCGACACCCGGATTTCTCACCACGATTCTCAAAGCCTTTAAAATTCTGCACTACGGCAGTTAAAACTGCCGAGTCGTATTTCATCCCCGCTGTCGAATTGACGGGGCTTCCATGCTTCTGCGTGAACTGCCGCGATCCAAAAGCCTATTAATCTGCAAAATCCTTCCTCATCTTGACAAACTTAATGGAAGGAATTTGCAGTAAGTGTTTTATATCTGATGTTACTTTAAAGCAGTCAGGTCTTGTTGCTCTAATGCGACATTGAAAATTATTGTAAAACTCACGCTGGGGATGAGTCGGCGTAAAACTTGTAGATGAGCTTCTGCATCACTGCGACGACGAAATCGAGCTACAATCTGGTTCTGCATATTAGGTAGAAGCCGCATTACACACCAAGGACTGAGCTTTTCGGAGTAGGTCATAAAATTCTCCTGGTAATATCTGTAATTTCTAAGACAAAAGCCAGCCTACTGTGATGGTGGCTGGCAAAAAATATCAAAATGATATTGAAATTTGGTTCAATTTCTACTCACTTTTGTCTGGAAAGCAAAGCTTGTGCAACAGTTCTTCGGGGATATCCTCAAAGTGTTCGAGTAAAAAGTTCATCAGGGCAAGGTGGCGTAAATCGGTAGGCATTGGGCGGCGGTAGTTCTTGCCTCTAGCAAACCAGCGCCGAACGGTGGAAAGGGAACGAGAGCAAATCTGAGCAATTTCTTCGTAGTTCACCTGCCACTTGGAGTAAAACTGCTTGGGTGTCATTCCCAATTGACAGTAACTGTAGAGTTGAATCAAATCTTGCTCTCGCTGCTTGAGTTGATGAGGATTCATAAGTTTGTTTCCTCGCTGGTTGGTTCTAAATCCTCTTCCCAAGCAATATCGGTAGATGTCCAAGCGGTGCTGGGGCTGTCTTGACTCAACCAAATCAGGTAGCACCACGCCCAGCAGCAATGATGAGGAGCATAACTATAGAATCGACCAATGACAATACCCCAATCAGTATCGCTTTCAGTAGAGAGCCAACGCAAGCGATCGCCATATAAAAATCTGGGTGTTTTCGCTATGTCGGGAAAGTTGACTGGAAGCGATACAGATGCGTCTGGGTATTTCAGGTTAATCAAACCTGGGGCTATATCTTGGTGACTATGCCGGATGAGATTGAGATAATTGGCAATCAACTTACCATTAATGCTGTGAGTTAACTGAGAAATTAGAATTGCAGCGAGAGTTTCTAGTTCTTGCTGCTGGGGTTGTATCCAAGCGCTATCAAAGTCAGCATCAGAGTAGGTGTTGAGCTTTGCCAGTAATTCTGTAATGCCGAAGTCATCTAAAGCTTGTTGATAAGCTCTATGTTCATCTGTTTTGTAGCCAACAGGCTTTAACATGGAAAATGTCTCCTGTGATATAGGAACCAAAAGCCAGTGCGTCAGCCCTGAGAAAGTTGTGCGCTGGATGTACAGAGAGTCCTACAGAGTTTGTCAAATTTGACAACTTCTGCAAATTAACAAGTCTTTTATGCCAAAGGTCAATTGTAAGAGGTTAAGGTTATGGTAATTTTGTTAATAAAAAAAATACCCAACCTAAGCCTTTCGGGTACCTACACGTGAACAATAAGCGTGTTGGTGTACTAGGCTATTGGGCGATTTGTCTGGAATATTAAAGATGCAATCGTCGTCGCTTGCCTTACATCCCCACGCTCATTGACAGATGGGGAATTATGGCGTCAGGTTAAATGCAGCTGCGATAGTCTTATCAAGAAGTGCGATCGCAATTTCAACTTGGTTGATAATTTGCTGGTTGTTTGTCTCAAGAGCAAGGTGAGATAACATCATTAGTTCGCTTTTGAGGGTTCCTGCTGTAGCGCGTATGGTTATGATATCTGCGGGTGGTTTGGCTGCTAGTACCCGTCTCAACCCACATGAACGTAAGTATTCAGATGCAGTTACTCCTGTAGCGTCAGCTTTCTCCTTGATGACAGTTTTCTCGTCATCAAAGACATACACCTTGATTAATTTGGTTCGTTTAGTAGGCGTACTTACCATACCTTGTTCAATGATAGGACTGAGAAAGAGACGCTTTTCTGTACTGCGTCAGGGGAACTTGCGGGACAATGAGAAATCCGACTTGACTCGCGCTCCTGCCTAGCTGATAATATTGCCGTTATCCTTGGTATAACCAACACTATAGCTGTATGCAAACAGTGAGAGTACTGCAACTGCTGCAATATAGCTAATACAAGCAAGTCGGAGTCGATACATTATCGTCAATTAATTGTGATTATTGAGAAAAATTAAGGTTAAAGTAGGCCTGTTTGCCATACCTTGTTTACTAGTATGACTGCACTAAACGCAAGGGTAGGTCGTAGGGGAGTGTGCGGTGAGTACGGGGGGAGTAGGGGGAAAGTACGCGGTGAGTACGGCGGGAGGTGCGGGTGTGTGATGCAGGTATGATTTGAATTGAAAGATAGTATCTAATTAATAATTTAACTAACAAATAGAGATTTTTCCCTACTTAATTGGTGAGTACTCGGTAAGTTGCGGGAGAGTACTGAGGGAGTAACCAGGGGCGTACAGATATAGTAATTTTTGTACATTACTTTACTAATAATCTTTACTAAGTCTGTCCAGTAAGTGGGCTTGATGTTACTAGAAAAGACATTATGTAGTATAAAGAGAGACTAATTGTAATTTGAATTAATTAGATTAAAGGTTGAGATTGAAGGGATTTACGATATGGGGTTGTTAAATGGATGATGGGGGAAGTTTTTATTACTTAACTCAAATGTTGGTGTTGATTGAAGTGATTGTGAGGGGGAATTATGCCGAGTAAGGTGCAATCAGATTATGTGGAGTTGTCAGTGGCAAGAAAGAAGGGTTCGATTGACGCGAGATTGTTGCAATACCTCAAGGCGAGTAAGAAGGGAGGGGGGGAGATGGTGATGGAGGCAATAATTCCTCGCTATTTGCCCTATATGCTCTACTCGCAGGGTGTGCGGGGGGAGGAATTACATTCCTGCGTATTGGATGCGATCGCGGATTTAGAAGCCCAGATAGTTAAGCTAAAACGGGCATTTGGAATGGAGGGACTTGCGACTGTTGTGCTAGTTCAGCCTTATAATGGAGTTCCTTCAATGAGTGCAGCGATCTCTCCTGCTAACTTGGTTCCTCCAAAAGCATCTTTTTTTGGTTCAAGTGAACCAGATTCTGTTGAATCACCAGTAGCAAATGATGTGTCAGTGTCAGCAGAACTGGAGGAAGGGGAAGATTCAGACGATGATGACGGTTTTTTTGATGATGACGAGGATGACCCAATTGCCAAGGCAGAGATAGAAGTTGATGCGGGGTTTCGTTTAGAATAGCATCTGGTGAAAACTAACCTCAAACTCCTATGCTGTCTGGGTTAATATTTAATTTCCCAAGAGGTCTAATGAAAAAACTTCGTCTAAATCTTCCCTATTGCTGTAACATTAGTATTTAAAGCTTCATCCCGAAATAGTTTGGTGACCTATAGTCATTCACAATTCCCAATCCAGCGTAAAAGTTTCCTCACCATCTTCTGATTCAACTTGGGGGTCATCTGGGGTATGAATTAACTCATCCACAGTAGGTTGGTTTTGTTTAATGGGGGTTGTTTGGGGGTTAACTACAGCAGACTGTACTGGTAACACACCCTGCTTAAACGCAAAGTAGCAATCAACAATAAAGTAAAGCGTCTCAAGGTAACTTTTACCTAATCGTTGCGATTCTGCAAAGATCCGCTCGCGGTAGCTGTCTTTGATTCGGACTTTTTCTGGGGTTTTGTCTTGCTGAGAAACCATTTTAAGTCGGTCGGTACAAATAAAGTTAACTAGTTCGGACTGTCAAAACTCATTAGTCATTGGTGTTATTTCCATCAACTACTTACCTCGCATTTCTTACGCTTCGTTGCGATACTCCCCCTGGAGTTACTGCGTGAACGCTATTACCAAAACCTTTATCCAGCGAGCGATTTTGAGTGTTTTATAATAAGTGCGAATCATGACAGTATGTTAATCAGGTATTTTATCTCAAGTCTAAATGGCATAAGCATTTTGGACTTGTTGTTGAAATCTTTGCGAGAAATCTGGGTTACACACCAACATTCGCTCCGCTACTAGAGGAAGAGCTGACAATGGTTTTAGCCATTTGTAAAAGCCCACAAGAATTAGCCTCCACCGGGTTATCTAGAATTTCAAACCCGTTCTGCACGAGCAGTTTTTTAAAACCAGGAAGCAAGCAACCGCCACCAATAGCCCAAATTTCATCCCCTTGGTGTTTGGCGTCAAGGGCGAGATTGACTGGTTTTTTCAAATAGCTTTCATACCACTCTTTAAGACAAGTGGTGTAAACATCTTTAATATCAATATCACGGCTGTACTTGGTATGTCCCATTTCTAGACAAAAGCGAATTTTCGATAAGTCCCCAAGCTTTCCACCATTGAGATATTTCATCTTCTTAGCAATCTCAGCTATAAGAACTTCCACACCAGCAGCGTATGGAGTATGGACTTCTCTTTTACCTTGGTTGTAACGAGAATAAAGTGTTGTACCATTCCCAAAATCTACGACAGTTAACTTTTTGGGGAGCTTTCGACTGAACAGAGCACCCATACCTTCAGGTACAACTTTGAGAACCTCTACCCTGACATCAGAGAGTTTACCAGCGAGTATTGGTTGATATTCACCATTGAGCACTCTTAGCAAGTCATCAGTTAAAGCCACATCATGCAAACTGACAACTAGCTTTAAGTGCCAAACTTTACGATGTGGCAAATGAGCTAATGCACCTAATAAAGTGATGAGGGCGTTGTTAACTTTGTTAATATTGCTATCTGTATTCCGTTCAAAGTAATACCCAGTGCGGAAAGCCGACTCACCAACAGTATAGGCATTACCGTTAAAAACCACCCTCCCAGGTACATCTTCCATGTCTTCTCTTGAGATGTAACTTGGAATTCTAATCACATCAAAACCATCGACTAACAGTTTTACGCTACCATAGCCATTATCAAAACCTGCACAAAAAATCTTTTGATTCGCGTGAATGTTTTTCTCTGTCATAGGGGTCAAATGGGGCACAAAGTCTCAAAGACTATAATATACCCTAAGAAGCACCTATGTATACCCTGTGTAGGAGTTAATTTTTTATAAAAAGTCGTAGGCTACGCATAGCCCCCACTTGTACCCCAATACGGTTCAGATAAGAAGTTGACGAGTGAAGGTAAGTAGAGGAGGCGCTTGGGTTGCAGGGGAGGAAAAAGAATTAATGTCCATTAACTCTTCTCCCCCTGCCCCTCTTCTCCCCTTGCTCAAGAACAGCTTGCCTCAACAGATAACTTTCCTAACCCAAGCGTATTGCCCCATAACCAATTCAACTATCGTTGGTGCTGTTAAAGAATATCATGATTTGCGATTGTAAAATTTTTTCTAAAACAGCGTAATGTTGGTGTAAAGAAGGCTTTTGCCTCTACCAACATAATACTGGCAACGGTTAAATTGTAAGCAATAGTATAAATTAATTTAAACCTTCATGTATGTCCAAGACTAAGGGGAAACCAGATTTAAAAAAGATAGTCATCACGATAGACATGGGTGGAAGTAAAACCAAGGCTATCGTGCAGGAGTATCCTGAAGGGAATCCTGTAGTCTTACTTTTAGACTCAGAAGTAGCGGATGTCGCTAAGGCTTCGATTGAAAGTGTTGAAGCACAAGGTAACCCCGATTCTCGTGCTTGGGTAGGAATAGGCGGTGAGTATTACGCTTTAGGAGAACTTGCCCGACGTCGGTTTGGGGGTATATCGCAACTAAGAGAACTTAAATACTCGCTAGCGGTTCCCAAGATATGCGGTACGATCTGGCTAGCATTGGAGAAGTTGAACCTTAATAACGATGTTGCAGTTTACTTGAGTATCCTGCTGCCGCCGGGAGAGGTGCAAGACTCCGAACAACTACAAACCAGCTTGAAGGATGCATTTCGGGGGTTTGATACACCAGCAGGTAAGATGCGAGTGAAAATGCTTCGTTGTGGTGTAGCTTCTGAGGGTAGTGGAGTATTTTTCCACCATAGGAGGGTGCTTGGCGAGAATATGCCAGCCCAGATGTACGTGATGCTTGGTTACCGCAACGCGAGTATTTTCATTGTTCGAGGTGGTGTGCCGAGTGCGGGAATAACTAATAATTTTGGGATGTCTTGGCTGGTAGATAATTTCATTTCTAAGGCATCAGGGCTTAGTCCTGACAATCTCAATATTGTCGAGATATTGGTGGAAGCTGGGGTTAGTTGTGATTCCCTGGTGCTTCAAAAACTTTCGCGTAAGCGTAAACGCGAGGAGACTCAAGTCGATGGTGAGTTGATGTCCAAAGCTTTATTGCTTGCTAGAGATGAGTATTGGCGCGCGCTTGTCAGATGGCTGCGCTCAAAGATGGATGAAGATATCGAGGAGGTAGTATTCTGCGGTGGGACTGCGGACTACATTCGTCCAGAGATAGAGGCTTACTTCCAAAAAGAGGGCAGTAAGGTATCTTGGCACGGGGATATTTTCATTCCAGATGAGATATCTTCTGGTATGGGTAATCGGATGGCGGATGTTTATGCGCTGCACCAGCATATGATTATTCAGTTTGATCAGCTGACTGGTTATGCACGTTCTGAAGTTGTGCCGCTAACTAAATCTGCTGTTCTCACCTCAACTAAGAGCACAAGTACAGACGACCCTTTTGCCAAATTTGATTTTACGCCTGTTCCTCGTCCTAAGACTTTTATCACTGTAAATGAGAATGTTTAGTTAATTTTTATTCGAGAAAAACAACCAGCATTAGGACTTGGTGCTGGTTTGGTTTTTTGTATTATTTTGTCATTTGAAACTAGCTGTTCAATTAGTCGTATCTTCCAGCTTTTCCTGAATTTCTTTAGCCTTAGCTTCTAATGCAGCAAGTAAGTCTTTCAGTTGCGACGGGGGGACATCATCAACCTTAGTTGTACAGACAGATCGAATCAGAGAATTGATTTGGCGATTTGGCTTAATTTTTTTTCCTGGAGTACGTTCAGCAATAATTTTGGTAACTAGAGAACGAGTTTGAGCCACAGTTAGCCTTGATTGCAAAACTTGCAATGTCGCATCTTGTCGGATTTTCTCAGCCTGAGTATCCTCGATTCCTAAATTTTTGGAATTGAGTTGTTGAAGCGAGCGAGCATGGTTAGCACCAAGTCCTGATTCTCGAATCGCAGTCTTTAAATCTTGCGTCAGTCGCAAGCAGGGGAAGACGTTTGCATCTACAGACGCTGGATTTTGTTGAAAACGTAGCAATAGTAGAAAAACATTACGCTCAGTCTCGTCTAACTCAAATTCTTTGATGCCCTTTAACTGCTCAACTCTTGTTACACTGACTAGTTCAGTTAATTTCGGCAAGAGTTTTTTTACATTTAATCTGGCAATCACTCTCCTAACTGCCTTGACAACCTCTTCCTGTTCAATTTCAAAAGCTAATTTAGCTTGTTGGATTAAACCCTCAGCTAAATCTAGTTCATTCAAACCTTCTCGATGAAGACTAGTTAATAGTGTCAGTGCGTGTAATTCCGACTCTGAGAGTTCCTTCGGCAGCATAACTGCATCCAGCGTTTCAATTTCTGGCTGCAAATACTCTGCAACTGCTCTCCATCTCCGTTCTCCATCGAAGATGAGATTTCCTGGTAGCAAGATGATCGGCTCTTGTTGCCCCTCTTCTTTAATTGAAACAGCTATGCTGTGAATGCTATCCGGTGTGAATGTTTGCCTTGCCTGCTTGGGATTAGGTCTAACTTGACTATAGTGGATTTGAAAAACACCAGATGCTTTGAGCTGTTCTCGTAGTTCTTCAATAGTTTGATTGAGACGAGTCCGTTCTTGTTCGGCAAGCTTTCCATTTACCTGTTCATCTTTCAACCGAGTAATTTCTGCTTGCAACTCTTCTATCCGTTCTTCAAGCTCAAATACCTGTTGCGAACCGGCTGCAGAAGCAAACATTCCCAGCACACTCGGTTTGTTTGACTTTGACATCTATTGACCTCTCATTACCTTAAGTTCTTGAATTAGTGCATCAACGATAGGTAGAAAGTCTGCTCTTGCTTCTCTGCCTGGTCTGTAAATTCCTAAAGGTAAGCCCCTACCAGAAGCATTCAGAATGTCCGCTGACTCGCGAATTGGACTAAAGTATTGAATTCCTAGATTTTGACAGACTACTGGAAGTTCCTCAACAATACTTCTATGTGCTCCCCAGTCACTTTTCCAACGAGTGGGAACTATTCCTATGATTTTTGGAGTTGGTTTCAATCTCAGGCGCTTGCAGTTGTCATAGTACCATTCAATCATTGCAGCAGCGCTCTGGGAAGCTTTGTATTCAGGTTGAATCGGAATTAATACATGAGTAGAAGCTGCAAGAGCGGTTAATGGTAAAGGCTCCAAGGTTGCAGGACAGTCGATAATCACAAAATCTTGAGGTAAGGGGTAATCACTCAGCCGATCTGCAAGGATATAAGCTCCGCGCAGATCCTTTGATATCAGACGTATTGTCTCGTGCAATTCTTTTCCGCCCTTACAAACCTGAATTTTGTCAGTTTTTCCCTGCCAAGCTGTAACTAGAGGCCAATTCCCTTTGAACTCTGGCTCATACACGTCAGCCATTGTTCCTGGTGCTTCCACTTCTCTTAATCCACAAAACAAAGTCAGTGATTCGTTTGGGTCGATGTCTAATAACGCAACTGAATAGCCGCGAACACTTAATTCATAGGCAAGATTGTACGAAACAGTACTTTTAGCTACCCCCCCAGCATTTGTCTCAATTGAAAGAATTAAATTGACTGACATGGTGTTTTTCTTTGTTGACTAACGACATTTCACGCATTGTCCCCCAAAATCGGGGCAGGCTTATTACTCCGAATACGCGAGGAGACAACACAGACCAACAAACAGAAGCTTGTCCAATTTTTTTACGTGTAAGACCCCGTGACATTTTCAATCCTGAGATAACGTTATATCAGTTTTGTTTTGGTAATTTTGAGATAATGTTATATCAGTTTTCACTTGTTGTGTTGCAAAAACTTGTGGTTGTTTGCTCAAAGTAGTATCTGTGCCAAACCAAATACTTGAGGTCACTGACCAGCCCCTATGGCGCTCCGCCACGCTCCGAAGGACGGGGTGGGAGAACTTAACAGAGAACAGGGAACAGTGAAAGAACCGCGACCCAATATTGGGTACTTGCACCATTATTTATTTATGAATAACAAAAAAGGATTCATGCCTAGATGTAAGGCACGAGGCATGAGGCGTCCTTGTCTAAATCCCCTTGATTTATCTGTGGGGATTTCCCAGATGAGCTGTTCCCCATTCCCTGTTTCCTCTTAAACCTCATTCATGAATCCAAAGCACCTATTGAAATGGCGCGGAGTCGGAGACTTCCGTTGCCATTGGTCATATTGTCAGCAATTCTATCAAATAGTGGTTTTTTCTCCTGGATTTCTGTAAAAAAAATAATGCTAGTACAAACAAGCCAACCTGTCTGTACTAACACTATCGGTGAAATTCTAGAACTCATTAAAAAGGTACGTCTTCATTCGTGGAAGTGATGTTTTCTTCGACCAGTTCCTTTGCAAATTCAGGTGTTTCAGGTTTGGGAGAATTACTACTAGTTTGGGTTAGTTCGTTGATTGGTTGTGCTGTGACAAAGTTTTTAATGACGAATGTGGTAATCTTTTCTTTGTATTCACCCCGATTATCAACTTGTAAATCAAGATACCCTTCTGCTGTCCCGTGTATACCTGACCCTTGCTCGTTGATAACGACAGCAGGTACACCCAAAGAACGGTATGGTACTTCATCAGCGACTACTCCTTCTCGGGAACGGTAGTAGAATTCGGCAATACCGAACGCAATTAAGGAACCTTCCTGATTGTGGGTTTGATTGACAGACTTAATTCGTACAGTGCTAGTAGCATTAATCATGTTCGTGTGGTTTGTAAATTTAGTAGATAGTTTTTCGCCTACAACGAATACTGCGTAGACGAAAAGTACTTTTTTTAGAAATTGGCGTTAGCGATTGGCTTTGCCACTGCCCCTTGGGCGATCGCCATGTCGTTTGATGTAATAGATGTAGATTCTTCCTTACGGGGTGAACCTAATAACTCGATAGTGTTAATGGTAATTACAGGTTTTTGTCGCATGACGTTTGAATTCTTATCTGCCCAACGGTCAAATCCAAACTCGCCAGTTATCGCAATCTGGGTTCCTTTACGAACGTAATTACCAATAACTTCTGCTTGCTTTCCCCATGCTACAAGGTCAAACCAAAGGGCTTGTTCGCTTCTATAGGGAGGTCTGACAGCGATGCTGATACTGGCTTTAACAGCACCTGACTCGAAATACTTTAGCTCTGGCTCTTGTCCGCATCTGCCAACCAGGATGACTTTATTGATATAGTTCATAATCGTGAAGATTTATATACTTCTTTGGTTTTTTGCGTTAGCAATTGTTCCTGAGCAGGTTTATGATTTTGACGAGTTGTTTTTCTTTCAACCACACTTTTGTTGTTCCAAACGTATAGATGATTTCTCTTTATGTTTGTTTTCCTTAAAATCGTAGTTTTTACTAAGGGACGAAAAGGTTGCCTGTGTTATGTTGGTATGGCTAGAAGTGCTATTTATCTGACAAATCTAATTAAGTATTCATGTCTGAGTATCTTCTTCTAAAGCGAATTAATATTTGTAAGTTGATTCTTTTGGCTTTGATGTGGATACAATCTGATGAAGACAGCCAGCTATCACTTACTCCTGATTACTCATCCCCTTTGCAAGTAGAGAATCTGACTTGGTTAGGGGAAACTTATGTAAAAGAGGATGTTGAGCATTTTTGTGATGTTTCCAACACCGTGAGAATAGGTGTGTGGGGAGAAATTCTAGAACTGAAGTTAGTAGACTTAATTGCTGATTTACCTAAGAGTTTGCACGATGCGTCATGGTTTGCTTTATTGGCAATTAATATGATGCTGGTGGATAAAGAATTAAATGGAGTATATGTACATCCACAAGATGAGTATTTTGCACGAACTATTGCGCTTGATTGCTTAGTGCAATTGGGTGATTCTTACTTAGCGAAAGGTCATCCTTATTTAGACTTTCCTTTATCATTGGAAGAAGCGAAATCTCTACTACCAGTTGATAGAAGACAAGAGTTAGAAATCGAGCTAGAAAAGTTTCTTATTGACACTTATGAACACGATTTTGAAGATGATGCACCAGATATTAACCAGTTTTCACCCATCTATTTGAAAGAGGTTTTCAAAGATTTTTTTGCTAATTCTGACTGGCGGGGTGATATTGACCAAGAAGCAGTTGCACAACTGCAACAGAAGTACGGACCAGAGTACTCTCAAGCTGCATATTCGATTCAAACCAAGGATCATGAACGTTGGGGTTATACCCTTGTTTTTCTCAAACACTTTATCGGTCTAGACTCCAGTTTTCTAGAAAGCCGGAGTGATTTATTTGTTAACGGTGAATCTGAAGAAAGTGATTTACCTGACTACTTTTGTATCAAGTCCGATTTAGAACGCTGGCAAGACCGAACAGTTGTCTTATCCCGATTGGTACATACCTTGGTTTATTTTTTGCTAGTAGCAGAAAATTATCATCCCAGTCATCTAGAAAATTTGATGACTATTCCAACTTCTGAGCGAAGAATATCAAATCTGCAAGCTTGTTTGGGTGTAGCTGCTTATAGGAGTGGTTATTATATGGCTGCCCGTGGTATTCCTGAATCAGAAGTCGGTCGAAGCTGGCTTTTAGATAAAGCTTTCCCTAATCTGCGTAGCTTTTATCAATGTGGTCGGTTGGAAGGAAAAAATGTTGGTGTCGGACAGTAGTCGCTACAACGGAAGAAACCACGGTATTTGAAGCTATCTGAAATAGGTTTTTTCTCTCGCTTTCTCCCAATAACCCCCCGTGGAGGATGTCTAAACTCTCTTTTTTGCGCTTTATGAGTAAACACATCATCAAACCGTTGACACCATTTTTCAAAGCAAGGAGGCATGGCTACGGGAGTTGTCTGTTTCATCGAGAGTTAATTTGACGTGAAAGCTATGCTGGAAAAGCATTATAACCTTTTTTCTTTCTCGGTTTTGTTTAAGTCCCGATAGGACAACATATACTTCAAAGCTATAAATCGAGTTCAAAAACCACAAAATTTAAGTACAACAAGCAACCTGGTTATTGTGGTTTATTTGTACGCGATGGGCGAAGCCCCGCCAAAGGCGATCGCGCTTTAGAACAGTAAAAACTAAGTAATAAGGCGAAGCTCCTGCGGAGCCGCTGCGCGAACACTCCATCACTCAATTTTTAGCTAAAAATGCTTTTGAACCATGTAGCTAACTTCTGGGTTGGTTCATTTTCGTTGGGCTGTATTTGACTGTTCATGATTAAGAAAGATTGGCGAATCTAAACAAAGTACGGATAGTGATGCCAGTTTTGCGGAACGACTTCCATTTATAGGCGCATTCGCCTGGTTTGTATTTAGGTGATAGCTGGCTCCAGGTGTCCCATGCTTCAAAAAGGATAGGACTAACACTATGGAGTGCCATTCCAACTTGAATCCACGAGTGGTAATCATCTGCAAATTGCGGGTGGATGACTTCGAGTAGTACAAGTGCGGTTTGGATATTGTTTTCGATTGAGGGTATTAAGTGAGCATATCTGTCTGTTCCATATCTACAGTTATATTTTTCTTGAGGTAGGTTAAATTTTCTTGTTTTCTCCTGTTTGACGAGCATTTGAGCAATTAGCCAGTTAGGAGATTGATGTACTTCTATCTCAGATGGACTACAGCCAGGAAGCCACTTGTATTTTCTGCCGTCTGGATGGTAGGAAGGGGGAAGGATTGAGGCTAGGTTTTTGCCTCGGAACTCTAGGTGTTCGTCTTTCCCAGTTTTGATTCTGCAAGATTTTACTTTCTGAGCTTCTGAACCTGGGATGAGGTATAAATGTTGGCTTCGGTAATTTCTTCCAGAGGTAAATGCAACCGTAGGAGGAAGATATTGGAGTGCACGTTCGTGCAGCGACTCCACAGAAGTATCGTGGGCAGTGTTAGGTGTTAGCTGGTCAAGTTCTTCTGGTTTTTGATGTTCGTTAATCTGAATGATTTGTCGCCAGGAGGTTTCCCCGTCGCAGTCAATTGCTACCAGATATCCTTGAGGATGATTGGGTCCGCATACCAAGGCGATGCCAGTGGGGACGATGTATCTGTCATTTGTCCAGACTTTGAAGTGGTGACGGATAAGTTCGGCTTGTAGCTCTTTGGGAGAGTGAGTGTTTTTCTGCCATTCTTTTCCCAAAGGGCGTTTACCGAACGTGGGGACAACTTGCCATTCTTCAGGTAACTCATCTAAAGAGGAGATAATCTGACGGATTTGAGCGTGCATGAGATCATAAAAATTCTTATCACATGACTCATGCAGCATGAGCGTTAGTGCTTGTAGTGATTTGATTTTTGTAGGTGATTCTTCGTCAGTTATACGATGTTTATTTGTGAACTGATCGAATTCAAACTCAATTTGACGTTGAGCTGAGACGGGCGCATATTCGGAAATTAAGGCTGAAAACAATTAACCTGCAAAGGGTTTGATAATTTGCTACTTCCTTATATGCAAAGCCGTTGTGGATAACGAAAAATCAAGCATTTTCAACGCCTTTTTCACATCGCCCTCGGCTCAACGTCTACAGCACTTACCGATGACCAGCTTCAATTAGCTTGGCAAGAATATTTTGATCAAACGCTTTGATACTTGATACCAACTGTTGCCAGTGTTGCCATTTTTCATGTGAGTAGGCGTGGTTCGGATCAAAGTTACAAACTTCGCAGAATTTCTTAAAGTCTGCGTTCCAATGAAAAGTGCAAATTCCTTCTAGTAAATAATTGATTTTTTGGTTGTCCATAGTTGATTGATATTTCGGTTTATGATTGTTGGTTCTACGCTAACCTTTGATTGAGGGCATACTCTACGTCGATTTATTTACGCGCTATGTGCTTTATCTACCATTACCTGCAGAAACTGCTGTTGAGTTGATATATTTCTCAAAATTTGAAACTTTCCAGTTTAATCCATGAACGCGATCGCCTATATTTGGTTTAGATGATACTCCATCGCACAACAGACAGTTTTCACACTGAATTCTGTCGTCTTCAGTATTACGACAAAGAATTTCATTAGACATCAAAGGAGCATTAGGAGCAGTAATTCTAAAAGTTCTCCAACCCCTGATTTGAGCTTCTTTCGCTTCAGCTTCGCTTTCTACCGAAGCCATTAAATATTGTTGCCAACGAGTATCGCAATATCTCCATTGATGGGTATATCCAGTGTATTTTTGAGATGCAAAAATAATCGGCTCCCACACTTCAATTGGTATTGCTGTCGGGTCTCCATAAGAGCCTATTCTAATGGGATAGCGATATCGTTTCAAAACTTCTATCTCGTGAGTGCTAAATTTTGGATAAGTCCCAGTTGCATACTTGCGGTAAATATTATTGGTGGGTAACAAGTTTACGTAGCAGCTACCCGAATGACTCAACTTTAAAGGGCAGTTACCGCAAATGCCTATGTCTAAACCATTTTTGGCAGCATCTGTGGGGACAAATTCTTGTTGCAAAATCCAAGACTGAATTAATCGTCCAGTTTTACGATTGGATGTATGGAAAACAAATCCTGTCAAAATCAGAACTATTGGTGAACCGTTAATCAAAGATGCTCCTTCCCAAACAATGTAGCTATTTTGTAACATAGTGATGACAGAATCTGATTGAATTTTTGTGAATTGATTTTTTTTGAATTAATGAAGAGTTAACCAAACTTGTGACACTAAAAAGGGGAGAAACAATATTTTCTCCCCTTGTTTTGACTTTATTCTTCAACTTGTCATTAGGTGGTGAAAGAGTTTAATTAATCAGAATTGAAGCTTCGCGCCAGACAACTCACATTTTATTGACTTCATTAACATTCACTCTCTCCACTTTTTTGAGATAAGTAGGTCAACCTAAAAAAACGTAAGATAGGGAGAAGACAGCAATAAAGTGATAACCGATGCCTGCGCCGCTAAGAATAACGCTGACCTGTGAAGAAGACCGTACACTCAAAGAACTCAGTTGTGCGCAACGAGTGCCTTCAAGAACTAAGCAAAGAGCGATTGCCTACGGCAGAGCTTCGCTTAACGCTTTAAGACTAAACGCTTACGGTTGGAATGTTCCAAAGATTGCGCAGTACTTAGATTGGGCAGAGCAAACAGTGCGGCAAACGATCAGTCGCTGGCACAAACATGGTTTGGGAGGACTGTGGGAAGCGCCCGGACGTGGAAGAACACGACGTTGGAACCAGGCCGATTGGCAGGCACTAGAGCAGTGGCTTGCAGAACCACGGCGATACAGTGCACGGCAGTTGAGCCAGAAACTAGCGAGTGAAAGACGAGTGGAACTGGGAGCCGAACAAGTCAGACGGGTATTAAAAAAAAAGGGTGGTACTGGAAACGGGTGCGTTACAGTCCGCCTGTAACCCGAAACCCAGAGTATCTCCAAGCCAAACGCTTGGATTGGGAATTACTCAAGCTTTGGGCACAATTAGGCGTTGTGTATTTGAAGTACCTGGATGAATCTGGTTGCTATTGTACTAGTCCCACAAGTTACAGCTACGGACGAAGGGGAGAACAAAAATGTATCCGGCAACCACGCCGACGGGGTAGGCGTGTCAACATCTTCGGTGTTTGGGAACCGAAGGTTCGTTTTGATTATGCCTTAATGGTTGGGACACTCAAGACACCAACCTATGTGCAACTAATGGACTGGCAGGCAGCAATTGCTAAACATCGCTTGCATAAAACAGGACAAATCACCGTCATCATTCACGATCCCGGCGTCTGTTCATAAAAGCCATCTTGCACGTCAGCACCATCAACGATGGCAACAGCAGGGTTTGTACATCTTTTTTCTGCCGCCTTACAGCCCTCAAATGAATCGTATTGAAGATGAATGGTTGCATCTCAAACGTGACGAGCTTGCATCTCGAGTTTTTGAGGATGAATATGAACTAGCGTTAAGCGTTTGCGTAGCGCCCCCTTAGGGGCTAGCTCTGCCGTAGGCAATCGCCATTATTGAGGGTATAGAAAATAGAGCCGTGCAAGGTCAGTTTCAAGTTGAACGTTTTATGTTTAATTAGGTTGACCTACTTAGAAGATTAGCACTTATACGTTCAGCATATTCTTGTCTACGTTGCCAAGACATTCGATCTTGCACTATCAAGTCTTCAAGGCTTTTACCAAACTTACGGTTAGCGTATTCAAGCAATTGTTCTAGGGAGTATCGCTTTTCTTCAAGTTTGCCAAAATCACTTGCAAAGCGTTCTTTAAAATCATTCCAATTGAAAGTTTCTTTGAGCGATCGCTTAGCGACAAGGCCACAAAGAGAGCGAATAGAATAGTAAACTTTTGAATATACACGTTCAGAGTAGTTGTTAACGGCATACTCACCTAAGATTGAATCATCAATTGGTTGAAAAGCAAGAGTAGAAGATTTACGTGATGCCATACAAAATACTCCAAAAACTTCATGAACAACAGGGCGTTAGCCTACAGATTGGCTGCTATTTACGTATGTAAAGATAAATTCACCACCAAGCTGAATCATCGCAGTCAGCCATTAAGTCTTTGTTCTCGCAGTGTTGCTGGTAATCAATCTCCAGTTGTTGCAAGTCTGCATCCATTGCTAGTTTTTGTACTTCCAGCATTATTTCTTTTAAATGCTTTTCTTTACTTACACCTGAATAGTAAATCTTGATAAATTTGTCAGCTTTGCCTATGAACATTTCAAGATTAGTAACAAATGTCTGTTCAAAATCTATCGCTTCAATCATTATTTTTATTCCAGTCAAAATTGGATGGTTGACATTAGTACTCATTTGGTAACATCAAAACTCTCTGAACCAGGTAAAGTTTGATGCTAGATAGTGAGAAGTCCGTGTACTCAAGTTCTTGTCGTAGAATCTCCTTATCTGTATCCCATTCACAAATCAAAGTGCCTGATTTTCCCTTGACTAACAAATGCCAAATCTGAAAATATTGCAGCTTGGTATTAGACAAAAAAGTCTGAGTTTGATGCGAGGCAATTGCATCTATTAGCCAATAGGCTTCGGCAGTATCAGCGAGGTATTTAACTCCTTCTGTAAACCCGATGCCTAGCCAATGTTTGTAAATAATATCCGAACCAATAAATTGCTTGAGATCAGCAGTTATTTCATCCGGCTTTTTCATAATGTTTTGCTCCTAATTCCTTTCATTTGTTTCTTAGGCGTTAGCCATGAGCAAATAAATTTTGGTGAAGGAAGTATCACCAAAACTAAGTGGTTCTTATTGATTGCAAATAGGATATTTATCGCGTGAAAATTTCTTGAACTGCTACCAAATCTTCTTCAACCAATTCTTCGCAGTATCCTCGTGGAGAATCTAGAACGACTGTGTAATTCCAGGTACTTCCTGAATAATCATCGATTCGCAGTCCTGTAACTTTGCCTGTCGCCCATTCTTGGGGATTACAATTGCTTTTGATTGCAACGCGCTGTTCAAAAGTATATTTAGGTGAGAGCGCTTGATTGTGAGTGAAGGTGATTGTTATGGTGTTCATGGTTTATTTAACGCAACCTTGGACGTCAAAAGATAAGATTCATCGCTCACCTTCCGGCGTAAGCCGCTTGAATCTTATGTTTAAGAATGTTAACCTGTTCTACTATTTTTTATTTTCTTTGATGCGAATTAGAGGGTTTTACCCCTGATTCGCCAGCAGTATCCTTGTAGGCATGGTTTGCGCACAACTAGAAGTCATTGACAACTCTTTAGTTTTCCTGCGCCATCAAGAATAGCGGTTATCTCGTAGGTTTTGGACACTTTTCCCAGATGGTGCTTTGTGAATAGGTAATAGGTTGCCATTATTTACCTCTTGTTCCCAGTCGAAGATGATTTGATTTACATTTCCCTTTTTAAAGTAGAGGTTTTTATCAATGATGGCTGCGATGTGGATGACACCGTGTTCTTTGGAATAAACTTGTGTGTTTGGTTGTAACCATTCAGGATGCGTCGTCAGACAAAATTACCTGCTTGCTATTACTTAGCAGGCTGGCGTTAGTCAAAGTGGTGGTTTTTGTTATTGCGGTAGATACTGTTAATAGTTATGTCTAAAAAATTTGCATTATGGAACCAATACAAAAGCAGCAGGCTGAATTAATTATCCAGCAAGCTCTCAAGGAAAATTTTACCGATAACGAGAAAGTTGTTTATGATGATTTCATTGTCGAAGCTGGGGTGAAAAACCCAGCCGAGATGAATGAGACAGATGTTGACACCCTAATTAGATATCTTCATGCTTGCGAAGCATCTAATGAATTTGTTATTAATGTAATAAATCGTTTGACGCAAGTCGCTCCTGCTTATGTCATGACGAAGCTTCTCAATAGCGATAATGACGGAGATGGTGTACCTTTGTACCAAGAATTGCAGCTTGGGACAAAGGCTACTGAATTTGACACTCCTTCTGAAATAGCAGTTGCGGGGCACAGGCAATATCAGCAGTTTTTTCCAACTCAGAATAGTGATGTGGAGTTGTAAGTATAACCCAATGTGGTTGCTCCCAACTGCATTAGTTTGTTACCTTGTCAACTATCTTGAGTTATAAAATACTTATGGAGCATTGAGTGGAGGTGCATGATTTAGGATATGGTTCTTATGGAGAAAACAAGAGGATTTTTGGGAATTAATGCCAACCTCTCGTGACAAAGATATTGCAGTTTTATTACTGGATGCTGAAAATCTTCAATTGACGGCAGATATGGAAGCGTTTTTGCAGTCGCGATGCTCTTACCAAATCACTTGTAAAATAGCGTTTGCTAATTGGCGGGTGCTGGGGAATACAGACCAATTATTGCATGAACGAGGATATGACCTCATCCAAGTGCCAGGTGCAAAGGACGCAGCAGATGGGAAAATGATTGCTTTTGGGTGTCAGTTGCGCGAATTTTATCGTAAAGCCAAAGCGGTATTTGTTTGTTCATCAGATGCTGTAATGCTAAGTCTATGCAATTGCTTGCTGCAACAAGGATTAGAAGTCTATCGGGTGGTGAGGCATGATAACCAGGTTAAAGTGTCGAAATACCCAGAAAATGGGGTAGCGGTTTTTGGTCAACCAACTGCAACCGTACTAGTTACTACTCAAACTGATGACCCCAACCGAGCGGTAATTGAACGGCAGTTAGTAGATATTATTCAGGATGTTGGTGCTGACAAAAAATCCATTGCCTTATCGGATTTGGGTCAAGAATACTTGAAGCGTAACGGTGAGGCAATTACCAAAGCGTTGACTCGCTTGAAACTAGTACAGCACGGCGTAAGTTAACCAGGTATTACTGTGGGAGAATGAGTAATT
>NZ_CAWPKW010000224.1:0-4515 GCF_963888615.1 Brasilonema octagenarum UFV-OR1
CAAAGCGGCTTCGGTGCAGGGTAGGGCGCAAAGAAAAGAAAGAGAAGACGAGGAGAGTGTTCACATCCTATTTAGGAAGGCTGTAGTAAGCGCTTAAATGCTCACTACAAACCTATAACTAATTTAGAGAATTTTTCTGCCTGTTAGCACTTCTCGCACTTCCAGCATGGCAGAATAGGTGGGTAATATGTGCAAGGTTTCATTTTCTGGTGTGTGTTCTAAGGCGGTTGCAATTGCTTGCCGTAAATCTTCTTCGACAATTAAATTGAAGTCACTTTCAGGAGTCTTTTCGCTGTAACGCAGACGTAGCGCCATGTCATAGAGGCGATCGCCACTCACAATTAAAGTCCCTCCCCGTTCTACCAATTTCTCTGTATCGACATCCCAAATCCAAGATACATCAGTTCCATCGGGTGTTCTGTCATTCAGCACAAGCAGCGTCGTTTTGTCAAGACTTTGAGTCACGACGCGAATTGTTTCATTCGTCCCTACAGGATTTTTTGATAACAATATTCGTACCCGTTTACCATTAACTTCTAATTCTTCAGCACGACCAAATGCAGCTTGGAAGTTGTTAATTGTATCCAGGATAGTTGCTTCATCAACTCCTAATTCTATCGCAGCGGTAGCGGCTGCCAAAGTATTATATTTGTTGTATAAACCTACAAGAATTTGTGGAAATTCGCTGCTATCAAACGCGGGTTGACTTTTATTAAAGCCACACTTAGGACAGTGAAAATCTCCTAAATGAGACAAGTAAACTCCTTTGTAATCTAGTGAGTGTCCGCAATTAGGACAAAATATAGAATCGACAGCGTGAGGAATTTCATCTAAATAATTTTCGGGTTCATTCAAGCCAAAGAATAACACCCGCTGGGGTAACTGCTGACCAAGATAAGATAAAGTTGGATCATCAGCATTCGGAATGACAACTGTTTCTGTTGGAAGAGTAGAAATGACTTTTGTCCAACGCTTGCTAATTGTGTCAACTTCTCCATACCTATCGAGTTGATCGCGGAACAGGTTTAAACACAGGATTATCTTAGGTTGAATTGGTGCGAGAATCTTCGGTAGAATATTTTCATCGACTTCTAAAATCGCGTAATCAACATCTAGTCCGCCGACTAAGTTAGTGTTTTCCAGCAGTGCTGTCATCAAGCCATTTTCTAGATTTGCGCCTGTAGAGTTGTGAGCAACACGATACCCTTTGCGTTCTAGAATTGAGCATAAGAGCAGCGATGTGGTTGTTTTGCCATTAGTACCAGCAATTAAGATGACTCCGTTTTTGACTTGTTGAGTTAATAACTGCAACAATCGGGGTTCAATGCGACGCGCCAGAGAACCTGGTAAGACACTCGCCGCACCCAAGCGCAGCGATCGCACTGTGAAAGTAACGCTTTTTGCGACTGACACAGCAAAAGCCAGTCGTATCCTGTCTATCAGTTGAATTTTGTTTCCCACACCAGTACCCTAATCTTAGTGAGTGTTGCTAGTTTGTAGCCCTGAGTCTCAAATTTAATCATGTGAGTTTAACTAATTCTTGTCAAAATAGCCAGTTCCGGAAATGATAGGTGATATGTGCAGACTAATTTCTGAAACGGTGCAAGGTGTCATTCCGAAAAATTAGTGAATGCTGCGGTATAAATAATACAGAAGAATCTACTATGAAATGATTTATGGAACCAGTCACTTTGACGGCTGTGGCTACGGCTATCGCAACCCTTCTTCTAACAAAAGCACTGGAGAAAACTGGCGAAAATCTTGGAGATGCTGCATGGCAGCAAAGCCGCAAGTTAATCGAACAGCTTCGTCATAAGAATAAATTACCATTACTCACCAATGCTACACAAGCAAACGAACAGCAACGGTTAGATTATGGGCAAGCTGTGCTAGAACTCAAAGCAGCAGCAGACGCAGATCCAGAAATTGCTCAACGAGTTGTGGAAGTAGAAGCAGCAGCGAAAGCTGATCCAAAACTAGCTCCACAAGTCGAAGAAGTAGCAAATACACTTAGCTCTCAACAGGCAACAATGCCAAACTTGCAAAAGTTAGGAGAAAAAATTGGGCAAGTTGTGATCGGTGGTACGGGTTCGATTCAAAACCAATCATTTTGATTGCGGTTTAGCTGACTATGCCTGAAGACGCTGGTAAGTTTGCCGAAAAAATAGGGGTTTATGCTCAAAACAGCATAGTGAACATACACAATCAGAACATTGGTGTTTCTGATGATTCTGGTGCGACTGCCATCAACTGGCATGAAATTTGCCGCCAATTGCTGGAATCCCACCGGCGACTCACCAGCAATCCCTTAATGCAGGATGAATCTGCCAAATTACAAAGGGAGCAGATTTATGTTCCCCTAGCACTGGTACAGCGGACAAAACCTGAGAAACGCGACAAGGAGGAAGTTTCTCCAGAAGCAGGAACGCGCCTGTATGAACCACAATATGAGGAAAAGCAGCGTTTTGAGCATGAAGCTTTCTTGACTCAAATCTTGGAAAAAGCAGAAGGCAAAACCAAAGGTAAGCACATCGCCTTAATTGGAGAAGCAGGTGCAGGGAAAACAACTCTGCTGCAATCCATCGCGTTTTGGGTGTTAGAGAAAAACTTGGGGTTTCCAATTTGGATTTCGCTGGCAGATCTGGGGCGAAGTGGTTCTTTGACGGATTTACAAAGTTATTTATTTAACGATTGGCTTGCTTTTGCTGTTCCACCAACACAGTTGACTCAGGCGAAAGCAGAGTTGACAACACAAATTCAGCAGGGGCGAGTCTGGTTGTTGTTGGATGGAGTGGATGAGGTGGCTGTATCGGGTGTGCAGACGTTGCAAACACTTGCTCAACAACTCACAGGATGGATCGCCCAGTCGCGGGTGGTGTTAACTTGTCGGCTGAATGTCTGGCAAGCGGATTACAATGCGTTAGAAACTTTTGAAACTTATCGCCTACTGGATTTTGATTATCCTAAGCAGGTGCATGAGTTTATTGATAATTGGTTTGGGAACCTCACTTCCCAGAGGAACCTCACCCCCCAGCCCCCTCTCCTTATTAAGGAGAGGGGGAGTGATAAAAGCGAGGGGAGGGGGAGTGATAAAAGCGAGGAGAGGGGGAGTGATAAAAGTGAGGAGAGGAAGAGTAAGGCGGAACGGTTGAAGGCAGAATTGGATAACGCGGAACGGGGACGCTTGCGAGACTTGGTACAAAATCCTTTGCGGTTGACGCTTTTGTGTAGCGCTTGGCAGAGTGAGGAGGGAAATTTACCACAGACAAAGGCGGGACTTTACCAGCAGTTTGTGCAGCAAATCTACACATGGAAAAAAAACCGTTTCCCCATTAGCACTGAAGAACGACAGAAATTAAACAATGCATTGGGACGTTTGGCGCTACGGGATATTCAAGAGGGTGGTTCCCGGTTCCGGTTGCTGGAAAGTTTCATTAGAAAGGAACTAGGTGATCCAGATGATGAGAAGTCCTCATTTTACAAAGCACTGCAACTTGGCTGGTTGAATCATGTCGGAATTGCAGCGGAATCTCAATCACAAGAAAAAGTTTATGCTTTCTTTCATGCCACGTTTGAGGAATTTTTTGCAACGCAAGGGATTGATGATTGGGACTTTTTCTTACCTCGCGAACACAAAAATAAACCTGTAAAAGATAAAGATACAGGTAAACCTAAGCCATATCAAATTTTTGAGCCGCAATGGAAAGAAGTGATTTTGCTGTGGCTGGGGCGAGAGAATTTGGATTTGGAAAGCCAGAAGAAAGAAGAGTTTATAAAAGCTTTAGTGGAGTTTAACGACGGGTGCGGACAATTTTATCAGTATAGAGCTTATTTCTTAGCAGCAATGGGAATTGTTGAGTTTGGAGATTGTTCTAAAGCTGATGACATCGTAGAGCAAATTGTTAAATGGGGTTTTGGTTACTTCAATACGCAAACAAAGCAGTGGCAGACATTTGCAGATCCCGTTGAAGAAGGAGCAAATACAGCACTGCAACAGACGCATCGCGCAAAAGCCATCGCAGCTTTGGTAAAGTTAATCAACACCTCACAGGATGAAGACACCCGTAGGGATGCGGCATATAGCTTAGGGAAAATAGCTGTTGGCAACCAAAGTGCGATCGCAGCTTTGGTAAAGTTAATCGACACCTCACAGGATGAATTCACCCGTTGGCTAGTGGCAGATAGCTTAGGGAAAATAGATCCTGGCAACGAACGTGCGATCGCAGCTTTGGTAAAGTTAATCGGCACCTCACAGAATGAAGACACCCGTTGGCTAGTGGCAGATAGCTTAGGGGAAATAGCTGTTGGCAACGAAGGTGCGATCGCAGCTTTGGTAAAGTTAATCGGCACCTCTGAGGATGAAGACACCCGTTGGCTAGTGGCAGATAGCTTAGGGGAAATAGCTGTTGGCAACGAAGGTGCGATCGCAGCTTTGGTAAAGTTAATCGGCACCTCTGAGGATGAAGACACCCGTTGGCTAGTGGCAGATAGCTTAGGGGAAATAGCTGTTGGCAA
>NZ_CAWPKW010000225.1:0-57209 GCF_963888615.1 Brasilonema octagenarum UFV-OR1
AATCTTTCCCTCTCCTTACTAAGGAGAGGGATGCCCGACAGGGCAGGGTGAGGTTTACGATCGCTGTTCGACTTTAGCCACCTCCAACATGGTTTTTAAAACCGAATCCGGATTGAGACTCATAGAGTCAATCCCCTGTTCAACTAAGAACTGGGCAAACTCCGGGTAATCGCTGGGTGCTTGTCCACAAATGCCGATTTTACGATTGTGCTTTTTGGCAGCGGCGATCGCCAACTTCACCATCCGCTTAACACTCTCACTGCGTTCATCAAATAACCGCGCCACTAACCCGGAATCTCTATCTAACCCAAGTGTCAATTGAGTTAAGTCATTGGAACCAATTGAGAACCCGTCAAAAACTTCTGCAAACTCATCAGCCAGCATGACGTTGCTGGGTAACTCGCACATCACATAAACTTGCAAGTCATTCACACCCTGCTGCAAACCATTTTTTGCCATTTCTGCCAAAACCAGACGCCCTTCATCGGGAGTGCGACAAAACGGAATCATTACGATCACATTTGTCAACCCCATTTCATCCCTGACTCGCTTAAGCGCTTGACATTCTAAAGCAAAAGCTTCTTTGTAACCTTGATCATAGTAACGCGCTGCGCCTCGCCACCCCAGCATCGGATTTTCTTCTTCAGGTTCAAACTGTCTACCACCCAACAAGTTCGCGTACTCGTTACTCTTGAAATCGGACATCCTGACGACAACTGGTTTGGGATAAAACGCCGCAGCAATTCTACCAATACCTTGAGCTAATTTTTCAACAAAATACTGGGGTTTGTCGTCATAAAGTGCAGTGATTTCAGAAATTTTAGCTTTGACATATTGATCATTTATTTCGTCATGATGAATCAGCGCCATTGGATGAGTTTGGATATGATTGGCGATGATAAACTCAGTTCTCGCCAAACCAACCCCGTCATTGGGGATCGCAGACAAACTGAATGCTTCTGAAGGGTTACCCACATTCATCAGAATCTGGGTACGAGTGCGGGGTAAGTCTCCCAGTGGAACTTCTTCGACTTCAAACGGCAATAACCCTGCATAAACTCGTCCTTCTTCGCCTTCCGCGCAAGAAATCGTGATTTCTTGACCATTTTTCAGAATTTTCGTAGCGTTACCACATCCCACAATTGCAGGTACACCCAATTCTCGCGCAATAATCGCCGCATGACAGGTGCGTCCACCTTGGTTGGTGATAATCGCACTTGCTCTTTTCATTATCGGTTCCCAGTCGGGGTCAGTTCTATCTGTGACCAAGATTTCCCCTGCTTTGAACTGTTCGATTTTATGCACATCTGTAATCAGGTGCGCTTTACCTTGACTGATGGCTTCCCCAATCGCACGTCCGGTGAGTAGAATATCGGGTGATGAGGAGGATTTTGCTTTCTCATCTGCCTGATCTGTCTTTAAGAAGCGATAAGTCCGCAATACATTCTCCGTCTTCTGAGACTGCACAGTTTCTGGACGGGCTTGCACAACAAACAATTCGTCGGTAATACCATCTTTCGCCCATTCGATGTCCATTGGGGTGTAAGTGTCGTTGACTGTGGAATAATGCTCTTCAATCAAACACGCCCAACGAGCTAGTTGTAAAATCTCATCATCAGTCAGAGCGAATTTGCCTCTTTCACTTTCAGGAACTAGGACGTTTTTCGTAAATTTCGAGCCGTCATCATAAATCATTCTTAATTCTTTACTACCCAATTTTTTATCGACAATTGGGCGAAAATTTTCTTTAAGAGTTGGTTTAAAAACGTAGTATTCGTCTGGGTTGACAGATCCTTGGACAACGTTTTCTCCTAAACCGTATGCCGCGCTAATCAGTGCAGCATCCTTGAAACCTGTTTCTGTTTCAATGGAGAACATGACTCCAGAAGATGCTAAATCGGAACGTACCATTTTTTGCACGCCAACAGCGAGGGCTACACTGAAGTGGTCAAATCCCTTGGTGTGGCGGTAGGAAATTGCCCTGTCTGTAAATATGGAAGCAAAGCATTTGTGACAAGCGCCCAAAACACTTTCTATACCAGTCACGTTGAGGTAACTTTCTTGCTGTCCGGCAAAACTGGCGTCGGGGAGGTCTTCTGCGGTAGCACTTGAGCGCACTGCTACGTCTGTGTCTGGGTTGTATCGCTCACACAAAGTTTGGTATCCTTTAACAATCGCCTCCCTTAGCTCTTTTGGAAAGGGTGTGTGTAACAGGAGCGATCGCGCCTTTTTCGCACGTTCTCGTAAATTTTTTACATCTTCTACATCCAAGTCAGAAAACAGTTTGCGCAGTTTTTCTTCTAGCCCAGCACCTTCAATAAAATAGCGATAAGCGTAAGCTGTAGTCGCAAACCCAATCGGAACATTAATGCCTTTTGGTGTTAATTGTTGAATCATCTCACCTAAAGATGCATTCTTTCCACCAACTATCGGTATATCGGTAATGCCCACCTCATCAAACAACAGGACGAGCGATCGCTCTTTGGAGGATGAGTGCAATAAAGTCTCTTTTGCTACTGTATCCATCTGTATTGACCTCCTGATTTTGATGCCCTGATTGTTCGACGACGATTGCTTGCCTCTACGTAAGGTATATCACATTCAATCGTAGACGATTTTATAGTTTCTTTAGATTTTGCAAAACAGATTTGCGTTTATATCTATCAGCTAACGCAATTAAGATGTGGTAGAAGTTCACACAGGCGATAAAGTCCGCAGAGCAGTAACTTGATATAAGATAAGAATGCGTTTTACTCGCTTTAGTTCGTCAACTCAAAATTGACGGGTTGAGGCTGACACGGGGACACGGTGAGACAAGGACGCGGAGAATGTTAACTCAGCAGGCGTTACCTTGACAGACTACTACAAGAGTAAAAATATAAATTTTGCAAAGGTTAAATCTACATTGGCGGTTGAGATATAGTAGTTCTGATTTAGCGTTTGAGTACACCTCATAAAAACCCTTTTTTTGAAAATAGAACAACAGGAGACTCACTGATTGCTAAACTACCCATTGATACTAGATTTGTGTTATCACTAGCGAACCATTTTAGGAAGGAGCAGTCGTGGGCAAGTACGACAAGTTTTTTAACTCAAAAAAAACATTACAAGAATCAATCAGTCCAGAAGAAGCAGTTGCGGCGATCGCGGTTGTCACAGCTGCTGCTGATTCTTCATTAGAAGAACTAGATCCAGATCTTTTGGCGGATATCCTCTGGGGACTTGAGATTTTTGAGGAATACTCAGATGATGAATTATTAGAAACGCTGGATAAAGTCGTAGCCATTGCAGAAGAAAGTCAGATAGGAGCACTATTTAACAGTGCAAAAGGTTCTCTGACAGGCGAGTTAGTACTAGATGCTTATGCTGCGGGAGTCAGCGTACTTGTAGACGAAGAGGAAGTGCGTATACCCAAAGGAAAAACGACTTTGCTCAAAAAGCTCCAAGAAGCTTTAGGAATTAACGATAAAGATGCGAAAGAAGTGATAGATGAGGTGATCGCCGCCTTTGAAGAGATAGAAGATGAAGACTTGCTAGAAGACGAGGATGAGACAGGATTTGACGAAGACTTAAACCCAAACGTCTATGAATCACCCTCAGGTAATTTTATCGTTCTAATTCCTGTAAATTCTGAACAAGGTGGTAGAGTTGAAACTCAAGAAAGCTCAGTCAGCTTTTCTGATGATTCTGGCAGATTGTTAAGAATCGATTACTTTCCTATCTCCTCAAAACAGACTGAGGAAATGGATTCTGTGGGACACCAAGAATATCTGCGTTCATTTCTCCTGAGTAAGTATGTGCCTCAAACAATTGTTGCTAATTTACCAGATTCTCAGGTAAAGCATACTGAATATCTGGAAGACATCTTAGAAGGGGCTTACTTCGTATTAGTTGATATGCCCCAAGGTTCAACAGTTACGAAAACAGGAAACAACGGTACTGCAACTAAGTTGAATGCATACCGTGGTGTTTTAGCATTTAGCTATGGTGATCTTTTGTATATCGTCAGCAGTCAGCACAGCTTTTTTGACAAAGAAAAACCAAGTTCTCTTGAACAAGAAGCTGAGGATATCAAGCAGAATGTTTTAGGTTTCGTTGATACTATTGAGTTTCTTTAAGCTTAACGAGCTTTTACCAATTTTCACTACAGGGGTAGACGCGTGATGGTTTCTACCCCTGTTGTTTATTCAGCCAAGCAATTAAATCTTCTGCGGTGGAGAAATCCAACAACACCTCAGCTAAATCTTCTAATTGATTGAGCGATAGCTGACGAATACGTTCTTGTAACTCAGGCTCAACTGTACCAATTCGCCGGTTGAGTAGGCGCATAATGACTGCCAGTTCTCCTTCCTGTCTACCTTCCTGTCTACCTTCCTGTCTACCTTCCTGTCTACCTTCCTGCCTACCTTCCTGTCTACCTTCCTGTCTACCTTCCTGTCTACCTTCTTGCCTTCCTTCCTGTCTACCTTGTTGTCTTCCTCGTCGTATCCCTTCTTCCATCCAGCCAGTGACAATTTCCATAACAACCTCCTGTTGAACTGGTTCAAACTTCGCAATCTCTGTTTTAAAAATCTCTTCCTCTTGAGCATTTAGCTTTAGGTAAGTATCAATAAATCCAGAAATCATTTTTGTCCGTGCAGGATCAAGTCGCAAAGTAGCTAACAGCCGCAAACATTCCGACTTAACTCTAGGGCGTTCTTCTGGGGCTATGTTCATTTTAGCCATAAGCGCACTGGCTACGGGATTTTCTTGTCGCAAGAAATTTCGCCAATTTAAACGATTTAACTGTAATACTGCGTAATTAAGTTCTAAAACGACTTTGTCGGGAAATTCCACTCTATATACACTTGGTTGAGGCGTACGTGGAGAATCAAAGGAAAAAATGACAATTGGGTACACAGGAAGCGCAAATTTTTCAAACAATCGAGCAAAATAACGAAACATTCGTCGCCCAAAATCTGCTTGTGAATAAGCTTGGTTTTCTATACGGGGGTCTTACACGTAAAAAAATTGGGCAGCCTTATTACAACGAGTACGCGTCTTGCCCCACAGATCAACAGACAAAGGCTGCCCAATTTTTTAGGGGCGGCAGCTTTCGGGTAAGAAGCTTCTTACCCGAAACGTGCCTTGACAATGCGTCATGAATCAGAAAAAATGACTCTTGCTCTCTAAATCGAGCCTTAACGACTAAATCAGCTTCATACTGCTCACCTGCAGTGATATCAGTAAAAATTTCCTTGTCCAAAAATTCTAAACAATCAGATTCTAAATAAGCAATAACTTCGGGGAAAAATAGCTCTAAAAATTCCACAAAAAATGTGGTCAGCAGTTCCTTAAACAAGCGATCATGATCAATCATGTCAAAATCGCTCCACCCATTAACCGCTCATACCGATACTTCAACTCTTCCTTCATCAAATACCAACGTTCCAAAGTTGCATCTATCTCTATCACCTTCTCCGCTGCTTGTCGTGCCAAAATTAACACTTCTTCATCTTCCACCAAGCTCGCTAATGTAAAATCTGGTATACCTGATTGACGAGTCCCCAAAACTTGCCCAGGACCACGAAAGCGCATATCCATTTCCGAGATGAAAAAGCCATCCTGAGATTGTTCCAAAACCCTCAGCCGTTGCTGTGCATCTGAACTTTTGGAACTACTCAGTAAAAGACAATAGGACTTAGCCGCACCTCGACCAACACGTCCCCGGAGTTGGTGCAACTGAGATAAGCCAAACCGCTCTGCATTTTCAATGAGCATAACTGTTGCATTCGGCACATCGACTCCAACCTCTACAACAGTCGTAGAAACCAAAATTTGAGTTTCGTTATCGCGGAACTTCGTAATAGCTTCGTCCTTTTCCGCTGAACTCATCCGACCATGAAGCAGCCCCACCTGAAACTCTGGAAAGATGCTTTCCTGTAACTTTTTATGCTCTTCTACTGCCGATCGCAAATCCAACTTTTCTGATTCTTCCACCAACGGCAAAACCACATAAGTTTGTCGTCCTTGGGCAATTTCCCGGCGAATAAGCTCATAAGCATGGCTACGTTGCTGATTTATGAGCACAGTCGTCTGAATCGTTTGCCTTCCTGGTGGTAATTCATCAATCTGACTCACATCCAAATCCCCGTGTATTGTCAGCGCTAAAGTTCGAGGAATCGGAGTTGCCGTCATAGTTAATACATGAGGTTGCTCGCCTTTTTGTTGCAAACGCGCCCGTTGTTCCACCCCAAAACGGTGTTGCTCATCTATCACAACTAAACCCAATCGCATAAAGTTGACAGGGTCTTGAATTAAGGCATGAGTTCCCACTAAAAGCGGCAATTCACCCGTTTCTAACTGGGCGTGAATTTGTCGTCTTTTGGCAATCTTAGTAGAACCTGTCAGTAATTCCACTGGTAAATGCAGGAGGTTAAACCAACTCACTAACTTGCGATAATGCTGTTCTGCCAAAACCTCTGTGGGAGCCATCAGTGCTGCTTGATACCCAGATTGAAGAGCAGCAAGGATAGCAATTACAGCAACAACAGTTTTACCAGAACCCACATCCCCTTGCACCAAACGATTCATCGGTGCAGGTTTTTGCAAGTCGTTGAGAATTTCGTTAATGACTCGTTGCTGTGCGTTAGTCAGTTTAAACGGCAGTATTTCGGAGAATTTTTCCAGTAATTGACCTTTTGGGGCAAGAATCGCACTGGTTTGAGTTTCCTTGGCTTTCTGTTGACGTTGGAGTAACCCAAGTTGCAGGTAGAAAAATTCATCGAAAACGAGGCGGCGACGGGCAGCTTGCAAACTATCGCTGTCTGGAGGAAAGTGGATATTATGAATTGCTTCCTTCAATTCCATCAAATTATACTTATCTCGCAGACCGCTAGGCAGTGGATCTTTGAGATGGACAGTGGCAGGTAAAGCAGCAATAACTGCTTGTCGTACCAAATCCGCCCCCACTCCCTCTGTCAGTGGATAAATAGGGACTATCCTACCAATTATTAAAGACTCAATTGTATCTCCTGCATGTCCCAAAACCTCCAATTCTGGGTCTTCCAACGTGAGACCATATTTACTTTCTTTCACCAACCCGCATGCTGCTACAATACTGCCATTCGGGTAGCGACGCTTAAAACTTTCCTGCCAAGCACGACTGCTATAGCGTGTACCAGCAAAAAATCGGCTGATTTTGAGCTGACCCGTCTGATCACGCAGCAGCACTTCTAAAATCGTCAATTTGTTGTTTTTGGGAGTTGTAAAGCAGTTACAGCGCTTTACTGTTGCGACTATTGTCACCGTCTCCCCCGCCACCAACTCTTGAATATTCACCTGACGAGCATAGTCAATATGGTCACGAGGATAATAGTAAAGTAAGTCGCGTACAGTGTATAAACCAAGACGTGCTAAATTAGCAGATTTTCTAATGCCTATTTCTGGTAAGTCACTCAGCTTTTGGTCTAGATTGGGAGCAAGGTTCCGACTGACTTCACCAACAATTGGAGATTTTGAGAGTGGGGAATATCCAGAAGAATTTTCTTTTGCTCTCCAACTCCCCTGCTGTTCTGCTTCCCTGGCTTTCCCTGCTTCCCCTTCTCCTTCAACCACTTGCTGAACTTGGTACAGATATCTACGAGTTTCTGCGACTAAGTGTTGTCTATCTTCCAGTTCCAGATTGGGATAATTAGCAAATTCAGCTGCCAATTCTTGCCAGCGACGACGTTCAATACCAGGTAAGTCTATGGGGAATTTGCCAAAAGTCAGGGTAAGAAACTCACTGAAGCGGTATTGTTTACCCAGTAAATCAGCAAAGCCTTTTTCTGCTTCTATTGCCAAAGCTTTCTGTAATCGTATCCAATCTGGTTTGTCAGTAGTCATTACTCATTAGTCAGTAGTCATTAGTCATTTGTCATTTGACTTCGGACAAAGAACAGATCATTAATCCTCAGACCAAATAGCACGCCATGCTGCTTCAGCTTGGGCAACTGAACGTTCCCGCTGTTTTTTGTGATACTCCTGTCCTCGTCTACGAAGCTGAAGTAAGACACTGTGAATCTGCTTGCGATAAGACGAGAGTGTCGGATCAGCAAACTCAATTTCCCCAAGCCGCAGATTAAGAGCCATGATTTGTGTCAAATTAGAGTCTTCTGATTGCGGTTCATTGTCAATTTCAACAACCAAGTTTAGTAGATTGGGTGGCCCTGGCATCACTTCACCAGAAGCTTCTGATGCAGCTGCTGTAGCTGCTTCTAAAATCGGTTCTGGTAATTTTTTAGGTAAAATCCCTGCTTTTTGTAAGCGAAGATTAGCCTCACGAGAAACTCTTTTGAGCTTTTCTTGTGTGAGTCTCTCTATATTCTGTTGCCATTTTACTAGTTCTACAGGGTTAGAGGTGTTTGGAAAAGACGACACGCTTTGCAGCGAGGATAAAGAGAACAAAGTTGAGGGGGTTAGGGAAGTTGGGGGAGTTGAGGAGGTTAGGGAAGTTGGGGGAGTTAGGGAAGTTGGGGGAGTTGGGGAAGTTGGTGAAGTGGTTAGGGGAGTTAGGGAAGTGGGAGAAGTGGGTAGAGTTACGGGAGTATAAGACGAGGGTTGATCTGTTTGCTTATCCTCATCAATTTCCTCGTCTTCGTTGTGTTGTTCCTCTTGTTCCGTCTTGAGAAGGGCTTGCAACTGCTGGGCTGTTTGTTGACCCAACTTACGAATAGCTTGTTGCAATTGTTGTCGCTGATTCAATGACAAACTCAAAAAAGTTTCAGGATACCCTTGGGTACACAAATGATAAGTCGCCAGAATCAACTGCCTCTGTACAGTTTGACCCAAGGCAGCGAGATAATTTATGTAGGCGCTTCGGAGTTCTTTTGCGATCGCCTGTATTGCTTCCTCTAATGCTAATATCTCTCGTTCAATTTGCTCGATTGCTTTCGCCATATCTTCTTGCTATCATGCATCTGAACCTTATTATGGTACAAATGTATTTATAATTTTTCAAAAATCACCCAAAGAACTTTGGAATTTTGGGTTTTTGGATATGAATTTTGGATTGAGACTAAGATACACACTTTAATCTATAGTAACGTTGACTCAATGTGTTGAAAACCTGATATTTCGTTGAGTTTGAATGAAAAACAGGTCAGCTAAACTTGCTTGACCTGTTAAGTTAAATAGTCTTGTGTCACCTATCTTTTGCCGATAACTAATGATAAATGACTCAATTATTTGCTGCCCATTTGTGCTGCTACTTCTTCTGCAAAGTTACTTTCTTGCTTTTCAATGCCTTCCCCGAGGATATAGCGAATGAAGCGACGAACTTGAACACTATCGCCTAGTTTTGACGCGTTTTGCTTAATCAATTCTTCTACCGTGATACTCTGATCGCGAATATAAGGTTGATCTAGCAAACTCATTTCTTGTAGACGTTTTTCAATTCGTCCTTGAACAATCTTTTCTTTGATGTTCTGTGGCTTGTTTGCCAAGTCATCCCGCCCCATTTCAATATCCTTTTCTTTTTGGGCAACCTCAGCGGGAATTTCGTCTACGTTCACGTACTCAACGTTTGGGCAAGCCGCAACTTGCATGGCTACACTCCGCGTGAGAGTTTGAAACTCGCTACGATCGCTCACTGAATCGTTTTGATTGTTTAGTTCGACTAACACACCAACCCGACCACCAGTGTGGATGTAGCTGTCTACTATCCCTTTTGTGCCTGTGGAGAGTGCATATTTGGCGAAGCGACGCAGTTGGATATTTTCACCAAGTTGACCACTCATTTGCTTGATGAAATCTTCTACGTTAACACTTTCATCTTCAATGTAAGGTTGAGCAAGCATTGCCTCAACATTTTCAGCAGTCGTTGCTTGCTTCGCCAGATTTTGAACCAGGGCTTTGAAAGCTTCGTTACGGGCAACAAAATCAGTTTGGCAGTTGACTTCTATGAGTACACCAACCTCACCTCCGGGTTGAATGTATGTATCCACCAAACCTTCTGCCGCAATACGTCCTGCGCCCTTATCGGCTTTAGCGATGCCCTTTTGTCGCAGCCACTCAATGGCTTTTTGTATGTCACCGTCAGTTTCTTTTAGTGCCTTCTTGCAGTCCATCATACCAGCACCGGTTGTCTGACGTAGCTCTTGGACGAGTTTTGCAGATATTTCCGCCATGTTGCCTTAATTCCTACTTCATTGACAGTTTTAATTATTCTCAAATAAAATCTTGAGTTCTGAATTTTAACAAAGTCCTGAGCCATGAGTTGTGAGTACTCAATCAAAAGAACTCACCCTCCGGGTGTGCGCAGAGCGCACGCCTTACGGCGAACGGCAGTTTGCTTATGCCGGGGAACCCTAGTCGAGCAACTGCCTCACAATTTAGCACTAACTTAGGATTATACCTACAGCTAGAAACTCATAAATAGAAAGTACCACTAAGTACCGAGTACTATTATTTTACTCGGCACTCGGCACTCACACTCAAAACTCAGCAGGCAATTATTCTTCTTCTTCGTCGTTGGGAATTCCCAAGCCAGAGTAATCGCCTTCACCTTCCTCGTAGTCGTAGTCTTCCTCTGCGCCGTCGTAATCTTCGTAATCTTCTGAATCCAATTGACCGTGACGACCTTCATCAATGGCGTCCGCCAATTTGCCTACAATCAACTTAATTGACCGGATGGCGTCATCATTTGCTGGGATGGGAATATCAACCACATCTGGGTCACAATTAGTATCCAGCATGGACACAATCGGAATTGACAACTTTTGGCATTCTTGGACTGCGTTATACTCCCGCCGTTGGTCTACAATCACGACCACATCGGGTACTTTCCGCATAGCTTTAATTCCACCCAGGTATTTCTGAAGCTTCGTCATTTCCCGACGTAACATTGAGGCTTCTTTTTTTGGCAGCAAATCGAGAGCGCCATTTTCTTCCCGACGTTCCAAATCTTTGAGGCGATCTACGCGGGTTTTGATAGTTGCCCAGTTAGTGAGCATTCCACCCAACCAACGCTGGTTAATGTAGTGAGAACCACAACGGGCTGCTTCTTGGGCAACGATTCCTGCTGCTTGGCGCTTGGTACCAACAAACAAGAATTTCTTGCCAGCCTCAGCTTGTGACCTCATGTACGCATAAGCTTCTTCCATCAACTGGGCAGTCTGCACCAAGTCGATGATGTGTACTCCATTACGAGCAGTGTAAATGTATGGAGACATTTTCGGGTTCCATCTGCGGGTTTGATGCCCAAAGTGAACCCCAGACTCCATCATTTGAGCCAATGAAACAACAGCCATCTTTTTTACTCCTATTCGGGTTAAACCTCCATTCAGGCGTATTTCCAAAACCAGGAAACACCCGACGTACTCCTGAATGTGCGAGATTAATTAACCATACTAAGGTAACATAGTTGTGCCAGCTATTGGAAAATTAAAAAAGTTGAGAAAATACGACATTTAAAAGAGGAAATTACTACATCTGTACAAGCACAAAGCCGATGTCCCAGAGTTTCTTTTCAAGTTGCCTTTTGCATTTGGGAATAAGCTTGATAAACACCCTTGACGTTGTACCAGTTAAGAAAAATTCGAGCAGCTTCTAAAGCTAACTGTGGTTTTCCTAAATCAATTAGCCATTGCAAAAATGGTGCCATTGTACGTTCGTTGAGGATGCCATTCAATGATAAAATTCCCCAAAGTAAGCGATGTAACCAAGTCATTTGAATCATCATTCGCACTTCCCAAGTAGGATGCTTTTGATAAAACAACACTCCCATGCGTCCACGCTGAATTTCTTTGTCAATCAAGTTGGGCACTTGTTGTAAGTTAAAGGGTGGATGCCAGTGATAGCCAACAGCATCTGGACATTTGATAAGTTTTAACCCAAGACTTTTGAGTCTAACACCCAGCTCTAAATCTTCCCAACCATAAAGTTGAAAACCAGTGTCAAAAAGTCCAGCTTTCTCTAACCAATGCTTGGGGATGGCTACATTTCCTGTGGCAAAAAAAGCTGCGGAAAAATCTGTTATTTTGTACGGTTCAGAAGTGGGGTTGTCAAAATTACAAGTATTAATGACTGCACCATAGGTAAAGAAGCGATCGCTCCCCAATTTCTCCTTTCCTTCCACCAGTGCCGATTCATGGGCTTGCAGGAAATTCTTCGTAACAACTAAATCACTATCAACAAAAATAATAGTGTCCCCTAATGCCTTTTCTACTCCCAAATTTCGGGCGGCTGCTGGTCCTGCGTGGTTTTGATGAAACGTTTTCACATGGGGAAATTCGCCTTTGTGCGCTTTCAACCACTCTAACGTGCCATCATCAGATCCATCGTCCACCAAGACAATTTCGTAACCAGTCATTGAACTTGACGCACTCAGTTGCTGCGTCTCCAAAGCCCTAAGACACTTTTCCAAAATTGGCTTACGATTGTAAGTCGGAATAACAACACTAAAAAACACAGTCTCACCCACAACAGTAAATAATTCAAAATCACCGAAGTTCAGATCGCCGGAAGCCGGCGCTCTGACTTCTCTCAAAGTTCAAAGTTCAAAATAAGAAAACGAGCGTGCTCGTCTACCTCCAGGATAGGACAATAACGACTACAGCACTGTTCCCTAAAGCGAAACCACCTCAGTCCTTCTCGGTTTTGAGGTGGTTTCAATGAATTTTATGGTGCTACAACTTGGAGCTTTTTTAGTTGAAAGTCTTTTTACGATGGTGTTTGCGCAACAAAAAACCTGCTCCAAGTACACCCAAGCCGATTAGTGCTGGAGTGGCTGTTGGTTCTGGAACCGCCCGAGGAGTCCGCAAGGAGAATTTCAGGATAGCGTTACCAATAGAAGGAACCCCTGGGGGAGCAAGTGCGTCCTCCTCAGTAAAATCTATTTTGCCTGTAGCGTTTTGGAATATGCCCGTTCCATTGGTAATAGTTATAGTACCACTACCTTTAATTGTGCCTGCGATCGGGTTAATTTCAGCGCTGTCATTCGCTAGTCCAAATAACTTATTGGCACCATCACCGTAGTATATGTCGCCAAGTGTTTTGCCTTCTATGCCAAATACGGTTGGATCTGAATTGAATCTGGTAAATGTGTTGGCTCCACGAGACTCAGATTGTCCATAAGTATTGCTAATAAATTTAGTCAATCCGTAAGGAGCATCAGCATTTTCCCCTGTGATGGTTGCCCTGAGAATGTTCTGTTCTGGTAGGAACGGGTTAATCTCGACTGATGTCTTATAGTTAGTAGTAAATTCATAGGTATTATAGGTAGCCTGTGCGCTCGCCCTTTGCACATTTAACCCGAAACCACTGAAAGCTAAAGCTACTGGTATAAACCATTTGATGTGTGAACGGAGCATAATTTACCGTATATTCTATGTTAATAGGACACTGAGTATAAACAAATAATTTGTCTTAATTCATAGTACGTAATAATTAGGAAAGTCGTAATAAATTTGTTATAAAGCAGTCGTAAAGTCATTGTGAAATTGAGTTAAACAAAAAATGTGCTATTTAATACACCACAGGAAACGTACTGCAATACAAAACGTCAGTTGTTTAATCATGCCCACGGTAAGCTAATTTGTGGATATTATTAATGCTAAAAATCTCATTTACATGGAGTTATTTGGGTCATGCTTTTAGAGCAAGATTGCAACTGTAGGTGTTTAGATAATTCGGTCAAAACAAATCAAAACAGTCGAAAAACTCAGCTTTTATCAATCACTGTTTGTTTACTTGCTGGGTTTTTTGTTGCTGAGTGGAGTGTCGGTTTGTGGAGTGGAAGTTTATCTCTACGGGCAGATGCAGAACATATTCTTTGTGACATAGCGGCTTTGGGAATATCGCTGTTTGCCAGTTGGTTAGTACAGCAACCTGCAGCTGCGAGGGCAACATTTGGACATCGCCGTATTGAAATTATGGCGGCTTTGGTAAATGGGTTAAGTTTGCTTGTGATTGCTATTTTCATTTGTTGGGAAGCAATTCACCGCTTTCAAAGTCCACAAGAAATTTCAGGCTTGCCCATGTTAGCGGTAGCCATGTTAGGTTTAATCATCAATTTGCTCAATATAACTTTGCTGCATCCCCACTCTCACGATGATCTCAATCTACGGGGTGCTGTGCTTCATATTATCGCTGATACTGCGAGTTCTGTGGGTGTGATGGTTGCTGCTATTGTGATTCACTTCTGGAATTGGTTATGGGCAGATACAGCTATTAGCTTAGTAGTTGCAGGCTTTATGATCTTAAGTGCTTTGCCACTTGTCCAAGAAAGTCTCTCAATTCTTTTGGAGTATGCACCAAAATCTATTAACCCTGCGGATGTAGAAGTTTTTCTGAAATCTTTTCCTGATGTTTTGCAGGTGGAAAAACTCTATATTTGGAGAATAAGCAGAGAACAGATCATGCTTTGTGCTCATCTGAGTGTGGATTGTGCGACGGTTGAACAACGCGATCGCCTACTTGGGCAACTACAAACTCATCTAGAGCAAACTTTTGGCATCAATCAGATAACTTTACAACTCACTCACCCCAAGTCTTTAGCAGTAATGCCAATTCATCCTTTGTTCAAGCAAGATTTAATTTCAATGCTATCCGTAGAAAAGAAATAATGACAATAAATGATTTGGATCACATCACAGATTGATCTAAATTATTGAAAATATAGACACATTATGATAATGTCATTTAGTTGAAAAATAAACGTAAATAGGTTAGATAGTAATGACTCATTGTTGAGTTTTGCTATTGGAGAGACAAATGGGTCGCGCGAAAAAAGTTGTTTTGGCTTATTCTGGTGGTGTAGATACCTCTGTGTGCATTCCTTACCTCAAGCATGAATGGGGTGTGGAAGAAGTGATCACCTTAGCAGCAGATTTAGGACAGGGGGATGAATTAGAACCTGTCAGAGAAAAAGCCCTGAAATCGGGTGCCAGTGAATCGCTGGTGGTGGATGTTAAAGAAGACTTTGTGAAAGACTACGCTTTTCGCGCAATTCAAGCAAACGCTCTTTATGAAAATCGCTATCCTTTAAGTACTGCCCTTGCTCGTCCGTTGATTACCAAAGCATTAGTCGAAGCGGCAGAAAAATATGGTGCTGATGCGATCGCCCACGGATGCACTGGTAAGGGAAATGACCAAGTACGTTTTGATGTCTCAGCTGCCGCGCTTAACCCCAATCTCAAAATTCTTGCCCCAGCGCGAGAATGGGGAATGAGTCGCGAGGAAACTATCGCCTACGGGGAACGGTATGGCATTCCCTCGCCAGTGAAGAAAAAGTCTCCCTACAGCATTGATCGTAACTTGCTCGGTCGGAGTATTGAAGCAGGTCCTCTGGAAGACCCGAATGTGGAACCACCAGAAGAAATTTATTTGATGACGAAGGCGATCGCCGACACTCCCGACAAACCAGAGTATGTTGAAATTGGATTTTCCAGAGGAGTTCCTACCACTCTGAATGGCGAATTCATCAACCCAGTTGATTTGATTCAACAACTCAACCAGGTAGTTGGGAATCACGGTGTTGGACGCATCGACATGGTAGAAAACCGCTTGGTAGGTATCAAATCGCGGGAAATTTATGAAACTCCCGCTTTGCTCGTGTTAATTCAGGCACACCGTGATTTAGAAAGCCTGACTTTGACAGCAGATATTAGCCACTATAAGCGTGGAATTGAGGAGACTTACAGCCAATTAATTTACAACGGTCTGTGGTACAGTCCCTTAAAAGGTGCACTCGATGCCTTTATTCAAAAGACACAAGAGCAAGTGTCTGGAACTGTGCGGGTGAAACTATTCAAAGGCAACGCTACCATAGTTGGGCGTATTTCAGAAAATTCCCTCTACACCCCTGACTTGGCAACCTACGGTGCTGAAGATACATTTGACCATAAGGCAGCAGAAGGTTTTATTTACGTTTGGGGATTACCAACACGCATTTGGTCACAGCAGCAAAACGCTAAATAAATTAGGCTTTGTAGGGGCTGTATGCCCATTAAACCTGTAAAAATCTGGGCGAGAGTTGAACTCTCGCCCAGATTTTTCTAGATTTGACCGAACCCCCAAAGTGGAGTGCAAGTTGCGTGCAAGTCAGGAGTTGATTTATCTGTGTTAACCTGTGTTCATCTGTGGTTCCAAATATTGGAATATCACTTTTGCAAAAGGTTGACTATTGACTAAGAACTAGTGACCAATGAATAAAAAGTGGTTTCGGATTGGCATCGTGGGTGTATTCTTGCTGTCACTCGCCTTGCGATTTTGGGGATTGGGAAGATTTAACACCTTTGTCTTTGACGAAGTTTATTACGCTAAATTTGGTAATAATTACCTTACCCATACACCATTTTTTGATGGTCATCCACCACTAGGTAAGTATATGATTGCACTGGGGATTTGGATTGGTAGCCATATTCCCTTCTGGCAAGATGAGGTGAATGGGTTTACTGGTTCAGTCATGTCACCCGTGACTTACCGTTGGATGAATGCCTTTTCTGGTTCATTTATCCCTATAATAGTCGCTGCCATTGCCTATCAGATAAGTTATCGTCGTGGTTTTGCTTTAGTTGCTGGTTTGTTCACAGCTTGCGACGGCATATTTCTTGTAGAATCTCGCTATGCTCTGATCAACCAGTATATTGTGATCTTTGGATTGCTGGGACAGTGGTTTTTCTTATTGGCATTAGCAAAACAAAGACAACAACGCAGTTTTTGGTTAATACTTTCTGGCATAGCTTTTGGTGCATCAGCCGCTACCAAATGGAATGGTTTGTGGTTTTTGCTAGGGACTTACCTCATCTGGATATTAGCTTGGGGAATTCGTTGGTGGCAATCTTCTAGCTTTCTTGACAACGATACTAACCCTCAAATCCAAAAGGCATTTGTTTCTCATCCTCCCGACATAATCAGTGGAAGAAAACGTAATAAAAGATTTTCTTCTTTATCTTCCTTCGCTTCCTTAAGTGAGTATAAGTCTGGCTTATCTGGAAAAAAAAGATATAGAATTTTTCCTGGCAATATTAGCTTGCAATCTTCCAATAATAATGGGCAGGTCAATCTAACCCCATTGCAGAAATTAACTCAACTTAATTTAATTCACATTGTTATTTATTTCGGTTTACTCCCTTTAATAGTTTACAGTTTGATTTGGATACCTCATTTACTCTTAAATACAAAATTTGGATTTCTAGAACTACACCAGCAAATTTTGCTGTTTCATGAACGTCTTGGTGGTAATACTCCTAAGGTCCATCCTTACTGTGCTGCTTGGTATAAATGGCCCTTGATCACTCGACCAATGGCGTATTTTTACCAAACAGCACAAAACCTTAAGGAACCACCACCTGTTATGGGACCTCCTTTGCCTGCAGGTGCTGGGAAAATTATTTATGATGTCCATGCAATGGGCAATCCGTTTTTGTGGTGGTTTGGCGTTGCGGCGCTTTTATTTTTAGTTGGAATGTTGGTGTGGCGATTCCTCATTCCTTTGGTCAGGCAAAAACGCTTTTCTCCTCCAAGGAAACTGAGTGTTGATACTTGGATTGCCTTATACATAGTGACCAATTATATTGCTAATTTACTGCCTTGGGTGGGAGTAAATCGCTGCGTTTTTATCTACCATTACATGACGGCTGTAGTGTTCGCATTTTTAGCGATCGCTTGGCTTGTTGATCAGTGCTTACGTAGTTATCATATTCCACTCCGCGCTGTTGGTGTGACGATTACCTTTATTATTGTGAGTGCTTTTGTTTTTTGGATGCCTATTTATTTAGGTTTACCTCTTTCAAATTTTGAATATAGACCAATGCGGATGTGGTTTAATTCTTGGATTTAGAATTATAGGAATCCTATATGAGTTCTGAGAATTATCGTCTTGGCGGTTCGTTAAATTAGGTATTCTTCTGGCGGTAAGAGAGTAAGATCACTCCCCAAAAAGTGGACGCGATAGTGCGGAATTCAACCCGCGATCGCTAGTGTTGACCACATCTTCTTGATGCCTACTTGTATCAACATTAAAGTGAAAGGGTATAAGGAGGTAACAAATGGAAAATATATCTTACTCATCTGACTCTTCAGTAGCGTCACCTGTTTTTCCTAAGTGTGTACGTGTTTGCCAAAATCGCACTTGTCGCAAGCAAGGTGCAGCCAAGGTGTTAGCGGCTTTTGAAGCATCACCAACTCCTGAAGTGACTGTCACTGGTAGTACCTGTTTGGGACAATGCGGTAATGGACCAATGGTGTTAGTGCTACCTGAGATGGTTTGGTACAGTGGTGTTCACCCAAGTGAAGTACCTCTACTGGTAGAACAGCACTTACGCAGTGGTCAAAGAGTGACAAAGATGCTCTATCATCGGTTTCATCCGCAGGGATAATGTTGATTTTTAACAATTTATAGCGATTATAGAGATCTGTACTTTTTTTGACCGAACCAGGACATCTCATTATGAATATTCAGCAGCTACGCCAGTCTTTGAAACTTAAGTGGGTAAGTTACTACTACAAGAATCGTTCGTGGCTGGAAAAAATGCGAGTTTGGGGAACTTACGATGCTCAACGTCGCCCTTCCTCTGGTTTTATTTTGGCAGCTTTGTCTGCTTTAGAACCACAGCTTGAAGAAGTTTTACCCTTGATTTGCGAACTCAACAACGATCCTGATCAGATTGTTGTTGCTTTGGGTCTTAACTTTAATCCTGAGGAGGAATTACACCTTATAGAATCGGCTGATTCTGTAAGTGAAAGCGAGGTTAACTGTGAGTCTGTTCTCCAGAAGTTGCCTGAGTATGAGCTTGTGAGTCCCAGTGTAGTTGCCACAGCAAAAGAAGACAACAGCAAATTTGTACCATCTGTTGCAGTGAGTACCGCAGTTCCTTTTCAAACACTCAATGAGTGTAAATATTTGACTTTTGCTGGAATTGCTAATGAGGAGAAAAGTCAAAGTTATACCAACTTGCAATCTGAGGTAGCACCTGTGATTGCAAGCAGAACGAAGTCGCGGGAAGCAATCTCTCTCGACGAGGCACTACAACAGAGCGCAAAGTGGTATCAACCAGTACAATCTGTTGAAGTTGCTAGCACTCAGAAGGAAAGCAACTCTACGGCTTTGATGACAGTTGCTAGCACTCAGGTGGAAAGCAAAAGCCAGTTTATACCTTTGGTTGCATTTTCAAAAACCGAAATTGAAAGCAAAAGTCAATCCGTGCCATCTGTTAGCCGTGCTACACGCAAAAAAAGTAAAAGCAAACCCAAATCATTGCCTGCTGTTGCTTCTGATGGGCCAAGTAAAAGCAAACCTGTATCATCGACTGCTGTCATTCCAAGGAAAGTGGAAAGCAAAGCTGTTTCATCTCTTCCCCTCGCTAACAAGGTGGAAAGCAAAAGTAGGCTTGTGACAACTCCACACAAAAATCCTGGTCATCAAGTTAACCCACCACCTGCTAAGATTACTCGTTTGGCTAATTGGATAGATGACTCTTGCCAAGGTATCGGATGGGATAGAGAATAAACACGTTTTGTTCCATGAAATGACTCATCAAAACTGTGGGTAGTCGTGAGAAACGAACGGGATTTCTACGACTTCGCCCTCAACGTCTCCTACATGGACTTTCAAACCTGCACCACCAGCCTTGGTGCGGATGTAGCCAAGCCCAAAGTCACCATCAAGGGTTTTGGTGTAACTCGTCAGTTTGCCAACTTTTTCATCCCCAATGGTAATCACACTTCCTGGTTCAGCACAACCACTTAATTTAATACCATAAAGGTGCTGTTTAACACCTTTATAGGTGTTGAGTCGGGCGATGGTTTCTTGTCCGATATAACATCCCTTATTAAAGGAAATAGTCTGCCATAAACCCGCTTCCAAGGGATTATATTCCTCGGTGAGTTCCTGCTCTGGGGCGGGACGTCCTTGTAATATTCGTAACTTATCCCAAGTAGAATCGCTGATTGGAACTGCGCCAGCTTCCAGAATTTTGCTCCAAACTTCTTGTTTACTTGAAGCTGGCAAAATCAGAGTATAGCCAGGGGAAGCCAAACCACTACCAACGCCTATCAAACCTCCATTAACTGAAGGGATGGAAATGTGATTACCATAAGCTTGACCGATAATTGCTGCAGCCCCCAGCTTTTCTACAACAGCATCACTTTGTGGTCCAATAAGGCTAATGGTGGCAGTTTCGTCAGTGACATCCGTGAGTTGTACCTTGTCAGCAAAGAAGATGTAGCGATCTAGCCATTGCATGAGAAACTCGCGACGGTTTGGCGAAACCAGCAACAACACGGCATCTTCCAGGATGTATGCTGTTGCCAAGTCAAGAGTCCGGGCGGTAGAATTCACAAAAACCGTATCACAGCCTTGTCCTGGCTTGAGGGTTTGGATATCGTTTGTACTTTGGTTGTGCAAGAAGCGGAGGCGATCGCCATCAGAAACTTTGATCCGTCCCCAAAAAGAGCGATCAATACACAAAACTCCCTCTTGTGCTGCTTGGATTGCTGCTGCGTCGTTGGTGTCAATGGCAGATGTAGACATAGTTATATCTTCACAGTTTGCCGCAATGGTTGTGAGCATTGAAAATCTTAGCAAATAAGGGTTTGCAGGTTCAATGGCTATGCTCTTGAATTGCTTGCTGAATCTGTTGAATTAGAGGTTCTAGTTGCTGTCGCTGTTCCTTTTCTGGACGAGTGATAGGCACCAGGGCAAGTCCTTGTTGCAGGTACTCTCTAGCTGAATCAAATCTACCAGCTTTAACTTCTAATTCGGCTAAACTAACACAGGCAGGAAGATTAATTTTTTGTTGCACAGAGTTCTGAAAACACTTATGGGCTTCGTAGCTGTTTTCCATAGTATCCCGTTGGAAACAGCCAAATTCATACCATAAATGACCATTTTTCTCTCTGTCAAACTCAATTGCTTTTAGAAAGTGATTGATGGCTAGAGGGTAAAACTTTTGTCCTTTCACTTGATAGCACTGAGCCATGTACAAGTGAGCAAGGGGATGTTTAGGGTTTTCAGCCAGAATCGGCTTGAGATAGTTAATGGCTTTGTACCATTCTGATGGCTGACGCAGGACTAGGAGACGGGCATAGCTTAAAGATGCAAATTGAATAGCTTTCTGCATATGATTACCATGCTTTATCATGTGCCTCTTTGCTGAATCGATAACTCTTCGATAAATAGCTTCCGCTGTATCTAAGTCACCATAATCTCGAAAAAAGTTAGCAGCATAGACATAATTTTGCCACTTAGATACGTGCAGTCGAGACTGTCTAAAGAAATCAGCCAATTGATAGCAAGTTTCATAATCCAAATAATCTCGGAAGTAGCCAAAAATAAGAAAGATGATACTTATAGTGTCTGGATACTGCTGCAAGGCAAGATTGATAGCTTCTTGAATGAGACTTGGCTGGGCATGGTGATAAAGGACAGGCAGAAATGCAGACCATAGACTTTCCTCTACTATTTTTTGCTGACTTAACCACTGCCACTGTTGATTAATGATAGGTTCAACGTCTATGATTTCCTTTCCTGCCTTTCCAACAAAACTTAGGTATTGGGTGCGAACATCACCAGCTTGTGGATGTAGTTGCAGCCAAGTGGCAGTTTCAAGAATCGCCTGTTGCTGCTGTTCGGGTTTGCCACACTGCCCAATCAGCCCCAGGTATTGGGTGCGAACATTGGAATCCTCAGGATGCAGTTGCAGCCAAGTGGCGGTGTCAGCGATCGCCTGTTGCTTTTGTTCGGGTTTGCCACACTGCCCAATCAGCGCTAGGTATTTAGTGCGAACATTGGAATCCTCTGGATGTACTTGCAGCCAAGTGGCGGTGTCAGCGATCGCCTGTTGCTGTTGTTCGGGTTTGCCACACTGCCCAATCAGCCCCAGGTAGTGTCTGCGAACATAGGAATCCTCTGGATATTGTTGTAGCCAAGTGGCAGTGTCAGCGATCGCCTGTTGTTTGTCTTGTGCTGTTCCATATCTCTCAATCAACCCCAGATATTTGGTGCGAACATCCCAATCATCTGGATGCTGTTGTAGCCAAGTGGTAGTTTGAGCGATCGCCTGTTGTTTGTCTTGTGCTGTTCCATATCTCTCAATCAACTCCAGATATTTGGTGCGAACATGCCAATCATCTGGATGCTGTTGTAGCCAAGTGGTAGTTTGAGCGATCGCTTCTTGTTTGTGTTGTGCTGTTCCACATTTGTCAATCAGCGCTAGGTATTTGACGCGAACATCCCTATCATCTGGATGCAGTTGCAGCCAAGTGGCAGTGTTGGTGATCGCCTTTTGTTTGTCTTGTGCTGTTCCACATTTTTCAATCAACTTTAGATATTTGTTACGAACATCCCTATCATCTGGATGCTGTTTTAGCCAAGTAGCGGTGTCAGCGATCGCCTCTTTCTTCTGTTCTTCATTTCCAAACTTTTCTATCACTGACAGCCAATATACCCACTCACTGAAACTTTGTGGAGTAGTTGATATAGTCTGTTCTAGACAGCAATCGCGCTCAGCAAGTAAACCCACTGCTTCAAATATCTTTGCAAAAAGCGATAAATGAAAAACCCTACTCCCTTGCTGTAAAGATTGGATCTGGTCTGGGTAGTCCTTCAAAATCTGATGGACAAGACTTGCTTGATCATTAACAGCCAATAATCTTAGCCCATGACAAGCCCAGCGTTTGTGGGTTTTATTCGTTGTGTCTATAGCCTGAATTGCAGCTCTTAAATATTCTTTTAAGCAGGTGGAAGAATAAGGTTGATTTTCACCTTTGTTGCGTCGGTTTCTCTCAGTCATTGCTGTTTTAGCAATCAATTCGTGAATCGTTGCTAGTCCTTCAAATCCACCTTTAGATACCAGGTTGACCAATCCCTTTAATTCTGCGTCTATGGCAAATTCAACAACATTCTGAACTGCTTTTTTAGAATATTCTGGCAAACACAAGGGCAAGATTTCGGGGGGTGCGGTGATGCCGTATTGATAGAAGCTGCAAATGACTCCGAAAACTTCATATACTGGATAGCGTTCCTCGCTGGGCAAGCGTTTTATGACATCGGCAATGATTAAGTCAAAGGGTTTACCTTCAGATAGCTGCAACATTAATACCAGCATGGAAGCATCATTCATGAGTTCTTCCCGCTCTTTCTTTGTCTTGCTGTCTAATGTGCGTTTAACTGTTTCGTCTTCGCATACTTTAGCTATAATTCGCTTTTTTTCTTCTTGGTTTGGTAGTTTGACATCCCAAGTTTTAATTTCATATCCCAAACCATCTAAGTTTTCATGCTTATCTTCGTTGAAGCGAGTAGTTCCTATCAGCGTAAAGGGAAAATGTGATTTATCTTCGTCTAGTTCACACTGGCGAAATAAGTCATCGGCTATTACATAAAAGTGTTTCTTGCCAATCTTCTCTGAAAACTCCTCTAATTGTTCCCGCCAGTCTGGGTCTTCGGACTGAGTTTTCTCTAAAATCAGATGCCCTTGAAGAAATAATTGATAAACTAACCAGCGCATTATCGCCGTTTTGCCAGCACCTGGTTCACCCCGAATGAGCATTAGGGAAATGCCAGGAAATTGTGCCATTTTTTTAGCAAGATTTAGCGCCTCATCTTGCCCATCTCGTTCAATATAGTTTCCGTGGATTATTAATGACCAAGTTGCTACCCGTAGTTTGAGAATTTGTGCTTCTGGGGTTTTATTTTCATTGTCAAAGAATTTCTGATCCAACACCTTAAAACCGGAAGGAACATACTGTCGCGTCTCTCTCCACGGATCTTTGATGGCGTGTGGATTTTTAGCAATGATAATTTGTCCTTCTTTACCCAATTCCCATTGCTGTGGTGTCTGCTCTGGCTTTTCTTTTCCTATACGTTGATAGACATATTGATATAAATCAACACTGGAAATGAAACCATCTCCATCTATGTCAGCTTCTCCGGTTTTTAGTCCCTGTACCAAGGCGCGGGTGAAGTAAGAAAGCCGCAAGCCTTCTTCATCAGCTTCTTTTTCCTCATAAGATCGCTGCGCTGCTCTAGAAGAAGTCAATACCACTCTCCCGCGCCCTTGAAGAAATTTATCTTCTATAGCAGTACTTTGAGATCCCTTTACTCCTGGCTGTGCAAATGATCCACTGTGGCAGCAGTCTAGCAGTAATACTTGCCCTGATGCCTTTTTTTCTTTGATACTACGGCTCATGATCCCAATAATAAATTGAGATGAAACCGCAGTGGATGCCAAGCGGTTACGTTTGGTGTTGCGAGTTACTAAATAGAGGTTATCATCATCGTCCCTAAACCCATGACCAGAAAAATAGAGGAGCAGTAAATCGCTCTTTTGTTCGTCACCAAAGAAGTCGTCAATTTCTTGTTCTACTTCATGGCGAGATTTGTTTAGTAAAACTTCAACCTCGAAATTACCAATAGCTGGATCTGCTAAAACTTCTGCCAAAGCTTTAGCGTCTTGAGGTGGCGCATACAGTGCTTGCCAGTGAGTGTCTTCAAATTCGTTATTAGCAATGATTAGGGCACGGCGTTTCCCAGTCATTAGCAATTATGGTTTTGTGTGACTGCTAATCCAAGCATCGATTATGCGACGTTGTTCTTTAGAGGAAATGCCCGTCATTTGTAACTTGTCGCCATTTTTCTCCTCTATGGTTACACTTGTGTCACGGGTTAGCCAGGTTTCTATCGTCTTGATTAAAGTTGTAACTACACCGCCTGCTGCAAAAAGCGTCACAATGAGTGTCGTTGTTATGGGTTCACCCTTTGCACCTTTTGATACTTTTTCCTCACTGAGGAAATCGACGGATTCTACATCTAGTTCTAAAAGTCTTTTTCGTAATTGCCGAGTTAATTGCTCCAGTTCTTCGTTATCAGCTTCTGTCCCAGCATCAATATTGAGTTTTAGTTGTATTTTTTCTTCTGTCATGCCATTAATCCAGAAATGACTCGTTGAATATGTGTGTTTAATGCAAAGCCTGATAAGCTATCGCCAAGTTTGTGCAAAATGTCAACCAGTAAAATAACTATATATAAATTATACATAAACTTTTTTGGGATGACCATTTGAGTGCGATCGCGCGCAGCGCAGACGCCTAAAAGCGTATCGCTCTACTTCCCCTCATAATCCGTGCAAGGGGCTTTATTCGGGTAGCTCACATCTTGCACCAAGAATTTTTGATGTGTTTTTATGAGTCAATATTAAACGGAAAACCTTGATTTAGCGATAAAAACCAATAAAAATTAGGTAGCGAATTCGCACATCTTTTTACATTGCCTGGGTTTGTACTTAGAGGTGCAAGATATCAGGTAGCGCCAGAATTCCATTCTGAGCCGCTTTTTTTGTAAATTCAGATCTTGGAAACCTGAGGACATTTTTTACCGTCTTTTGTCTCAGATGGCAAAGAAAGTCCTCAGAACTGTTTTAGCAAAGTTACTCAGGTAAATTTGCAAACACCTGTTCAACTAATTCCTGCGCTTTAGTATCCAAGTTTTGCCAGTCTACATCATCGTTTTCGTCGATTAAATCAGTATCAATGTCAACTGTCTCATCCCCGGAAATGTAGTTGCGAAAACAGACTCGGTAACACAATTCCCATAAATCGATACTGATTTGTTGCTCTTGACGGTGTAGATACAAATGATATCCTGGATGGGGAATTGGCAAACGGGAGAGTGTTTCTCTGATTTCCAAAGCCTGCTCCGGTGTCGCGGCTTCTAGCTCTTGCAGGAGGTTGGTTACTATTGCTTTCGTCTCATCAGTAGTGCCAGTAGGCCAAATCAGGACATCTTGATAAGTTCCCGTCCAAGAAGATACATCAAGCAGCTTGCGAATATGATCGACAACGCGAATGAAAGCAGGTTGCATGAGCAGTTCCGCCTGATCCCATGCTGCTGAGTTGTTAATTTTAGGTGGCATTGGAATTGACTAGGGTTATTGAAACAAAAATTAACAATTGTGTATTTATTAAAAAACTGTGTTTTACATTTAAATCTTTTCTCAAGATAGCGGATTTCATTGAGAAATTATTGGAGATATTTATTACCCTCTCTAAAATTGGGTGTTATCGCTGGGGAGTGAATATGATAGGCAAGCTACTAGACCATCGTTACCGACTGAATAAAGTCCTGGCTACAGGAGGATTTGGTGAAACTTACATCGCCCAAGATACAAAACGACCAGGCAATCCGGTTTGCGTTGTCAAACACCTTAAGCCTGCCAATTCTGAAGCGAAAATGTTTGACACCGCCAAGCGTCTGTTCCAAGGTGAAGCTGAAACCTTAGAACACTTGGGCAATCATGACCAAATTCCTCGGCTTTTGGCTTATTTTGACGAACATCAAGAATTTTATTTAGTACAAGAATTTATTGAAGGGCATCCTCTGGGTGACGAATTAGTTCCCAATCAGCGGTGGAGTGAAAGCCAAGTTATTGAATTGCTGATGGAAGTTTTGGACATCCTGAAATTTGTCCACGGACAAGGCGTGATTCATCGCGATATCAAGCCAGATAATATCATCCGTCGCGCTTCCAATAAAAGACTCGTTCTCGTGGATTTTGGAGCTGTCAAACAATTACGAGGATCTGGTGGATATGGTGGGCGATCGCAAATGTTTACAGTTCATCACTCTGCGACTGTAGCCATTGGGACTCCTGGCTATATGCCCACGGAACAGGGTCAAGGCAAACCCCGTCCCAACAGTGATATGTACGCTCTAGGCATTATCGCTATTCAGGCGTTAACGGGAATAGCGCCAGTAGATTTTCAGGAAGATCCTAACACTGGGGAAATCCTCTGGCAGCATTTAGTTTCCATAAGCGATGGTTTGGAAGCCGTGTTAACCAAAATGGTGCATTATCATTTCAAAGATCGCTTCCAAAGTGCATCAGAAGCACTACAAGCATTACAGCCACTTTCCTTCACCAGCTACACACCCAGCGAATATACAAATACAACTTCTAACCATCAACCAAGTAAGTCCTCATCTGCCTTATCTCCACTGTCTCGACAAAAAACGATCGCCGTTGCCCCGGCAAATCCTGTTCTCCAACTAGCACCACCAACTCCCAAATCTCCCTCCAAAGGTTCTAGTGGACCAGATCTATTACAGTTTGTGATTATAGGAATTTTGGTTGCTGGTGCTGCTGCTGTCAGCCCTGGTGTATTTAAAAATGTTCAAAGTTTTGCTTCTACTTTTGCTATTAATAATGACACGCTCTCAGCCGAAAACTGTTTAGCTGTTGTTCAGGAAAATTCTAATATCCGTTCTGAGCCTACTTCTATTAATGATGATTCTATTATCAAAACTGTTAAGAAAGATGCCAAGTTTGAGGTAACAAGCAGACGAACAAAACGCGGTTGGGTAGAGATTAAACTTGACTCTACACAAACAGGTTGGGCAAACTCAGAAATTATCAAAAACAACGAACAATGGGTTTCTTGCCTACGAGACAAGGGAACTGCAATCAAAACAGTTGATGATAATGACCTAATTGTCGCTCACCCTGCACCCAAGCCAAAAGCAGAACCTCTAGTTAATGCACCAACGTCATCATCACCTGAGTCAGAACAATCACAAACATCAAAAAGTTTATCAGCAGATAAATCAACGCCTGCCACTGTACAAGGCGGTTCCACCAAGGTAGTGGAAGAAGCAAAACAGAAGTACGAATCAGGAGATTTACAAGGTGCGATCGCCCTGTTAAAAACAATGACTGCAAATCCTACTGCTGTCAAACAGACAACAGAAATGATATCCCAATGGCAGCAAGATTGGTCTAAAGCGGAATCTTTATTCAAAGACCTTGACACAGCCCTTGGTGATGGACAATGGGATAAGGTATTAGCTTATAAAGACCATCCAGAAAAACTACCCAATATTCAATACTGGCGAAACAAAGTAGAGCCATTAGTTCAACAAGCTGCTGCCAATTTAGCAAAACAACAGTTTCCTCAACTAGGCAATCCTACCAACCTATACAAAGCCAAACTAGAACCTCAAAATTCCAGTGAGGATTATGAACTTAACATGATGAATGATTTCGATAACATCGAAACTCCAGAACCACAGGAAACTCCCCAAAATCATCAGTAATCAAATTTATCAATAAACTTTTTTGTTATTGATAGTTTTTGGTTAGCAGTTAGTAGTTAGTTATTAGCAAAAAACTAATAACTAACTACTAACATTTATTTCACAATTAGCAATTAACACTCAATCTATTTGTAGATGCATTGCAGGTTTTGACACTCTCCGAACTAAGCAAACTTCGCGCTTAGCTTGTTCACTTAAAAAGTTCAGAGATTCTTGAAGGGTTCAAGTTTGAACTTTCAATGGTGCTGGCAAAAACACCCTACACACTCAAACTAACTGCCGCTAAGCGCTAGCATTGTGCTTACTTTCGTTTTCACTTTCAGAGTCCACAAAATAAAAAATATAACTACTCCCCAACCTGCCATTACTTGCCCTTTAAGTATTCGCGCGTTGGTCGATATCTCGGTTGCCGGGATTTCTCCGTACTAGGTTGCTTCGTCGTAGACGTGGTTATTCTTACTCGCATCAAAGAGCATTCTATCACGGCAGTTAAAACTGCCGTTCGCTTCTACTCAGGTCTTAAGACACTGAGCTTGTCAGCTTCTCGGAACCGGTTTTTCTGTCAAGCTATTTTTTCGTTGGTGTGGGAGCTATTGGTGCGGGAGGAATTGGCCGCTCTAGACCTGCGTTGAAGAAGTAAACTCGGTCACAGTATTGGCTTGGACTACTACAAACAGCTTCTATGGCAACGTTGCTGGCATTATTAACATCAAGCGTTAATGAAGCTTGCTGTGTAGGACCAACAGCACGTGTTTGTACTGGGTTCCCATCTAAATAAACCCTAACGTCAACACTTGGACTTCTGGTATCATTGTCACGCATTCCAAAACCCAAATTCAAAGTTTGAAACCCAGGTTTAGTGCTTTTTTCTGGCCTAATGTTACAAGTTATTGAGGCAGAGCGGTTGCCAGGTCCGAGGTAAAACCTGCTAGTATAAACTGCTCTCCCTATAGAAACATCAAGATCCTGCTTATTAACGCTGCCAAGTCCACCATTAACGCATTTAGTATTCAGCAGAGAGACAGGACGTGGGACTCGTTGTGCTTGAGCAATTTTTCCTCCAAAGGATAATAAAGAGGACAATAGTAAGGCACCAGTGAGCACCGAACTGATAAGCTGAGTTGTTTGCATTGGGATTTAAGAATCTAGTTTTCAGGCAAAAGACGAAAACAAAATAAAATAATAATAGCTAATTAAGCGTACAAAGACGGGATGAAATATGACGAGGCAGCGCCGCTTGGAAGTTCCTGGGCGTAAAGTGCACGCTTCGTGGTAAAATTCGTCGCTATGGTTTGCCTGCTATGACTGAGTTGGGTGAAGTGCCTGTTGTCCCAATGAATACAGCTACAGCGCGTTCAGATATGCCACATATAAAGATTTATAACCCATCTTCCGCCCCCTCAACTGTCTGTTAGAAGTTTTTACTGTTTTAAAGATGCAAAGATGCTATCTAAAATACTGAACGTACTGAAAAAGTGTATTTCAAACAACATTTTCCCCAGCATCAAGGCATAATTACAGCAGCAATTCAGGAGTCAGGAGGAGACAGTGGGGTGGTGAGGCAGTCCGGTCTTCGGGGTTTTCCCCATGAGAGACTGGTGTTCATAAGTAAAAAGGGCTGATAAGTCTGCCTTTTAGACCTCAGTATTGTCCTTCATCTACTTGCAATGTGCTGTAATTACTCTACAAACGTATTTCTAAGTAATTATGCTGTGTAATAGTTCAAGGTGCGGAATCTGGATTATACAACTGTATTTTGTATTAATACGACTGAACTATGCTCGATAGTAAAAATTAAGACGCCGTGTTCCTAGAATTCAGCGCCCTTATTGCCTTCTAGATCCATAGCATTCTCTCAGGCGCTTGTAACCTTGATAACTCCAAAACAAGAACGCTATGGTGAAAATAGTTTTTAGTCTGAGTAGCACAAATTGGTAGACTAATCTAACAGCCTATGATTAATCAGTATAGGGGTTTATGACTCAGCGTTAACTCTTAACCACTGAAACTTTTAATACATATCATCGTATTCTTGTGCTTCAACTCGTCTTTCGGTACGAGGAGGGAGGAACTCCGCGCGACGTACAGGAGCAAGCGGTGGAGTAGGACCGTTATAGGGATGAATAACTTGTACGGTACGACTGGGACGCTCTTTTGGTGAAAATAAAGCCAAGACACCAGCGACCACAATACCGCCACCTATCGTCAGAGTTATGCCTCCTACTGCCCAAACAGCAGGAGAAGACCACCAGCGATTTTCAGCAGACTGGTGCTGTTGTAACTGGGCTGCATTTTGTTGTTGGTTTTGCTGATTTAATTGGACTTGGTAGTTATAAACTTGTTGGATTTGGGACTGGAGTTGTTGAACTTGGGTTTTGAGACCATTGTTTTCATTCTTGAGTCCTTCATTTTCCATCTTCAGTCGTTCCGCCTGTACGCGCATTTCTTCGTTGTTTGGATTGACTGGCGCTGGATTAGGATATGGCTGCCCAGGATAATTTGCAGTTGGCGGTATCATTGCTGAAGGTGCTACCACAGCTGGTTGTAGTTGTGAGCCAACTGTGTAGTTAGGTAAAGAGCTTCCTCCTGCACCTTTTAGCAACACGAGAGCCGCTAGCCCAGCGACGGCGACTCCGCCGATAAATGCCATGCTCTCACTCATCGCCTTTTCCTCTAGACTGGCACGAAACTACAATGATTAATATCTGACACTCTCTCACACTCATAATAAAACTTTTACCCTACTGCTTACATCATACATACCCAAATTATCGGTCATGGAATAGAATCGTTTTTTACCATCTGACCACTCGATATCTGCTTTATATATTCAAGACGATATCGATGAAATTGTCTACCAAGGAAAGTAACAAAACCCCCTTGTTAAACTTTTTTAATCTACTTCACTTAACTTAACCAGGCTTAACTTATTAAGCATATATCAAGTTGTTGTGATCGCTGCTTTTAGACAAATTATTTTGTCCGCTTGGGGATTTGCTGATCAAGTCCGCTCATCTACTGACAGGATCATTTATGCCATAAATAACATGACTACAATAACAGTAGGTTTGATTGAATGCAAAAAACTTAGGAGCAACTTGAACCCACCCCAGCCAATGCTTAAGTCTGGCGACTTGAAAGGGGGCTGCGCTCAACATTGTCTATTTAAAACGATGATACACCAACGCTCGATAGTTATGACTAGGAGCTACTACGCCGGTAGTAGCTCCTAGTCAAGGACAAAGAACAAATTTACACCTGGGATTGTTCTTGTTCTATTTCGGCTTGAATTTTTGCGAGTTCTTCGGGAGTAAGTTCTTCCAAGCGCTTTTGCAAATAGGCTTCTTCGTATTGTTCCCGTTGTTTGTGGTAGGTCATTTTTTTTCCCACCGCACGGAAAGCATAGGTAAACAACCAGCCAATCAAACCAATAAATAATAAGACTTGGCTCCAAATACCAGCTTTCGAGCTATCTATGCCTACCAAGTTCAGTAAGACATACGCCAAGCCGCCTACAACAAAAATGCCAAAGCCAATTCCGATAGCGTCAATGCGTCGCATGAGAGTTATGACCTACCAATTTCGTTAAACTTCAATTTGTCGGCGTCGGGGTCGCAAGTTTACAAACGGCGACAGGAGCAACAAACCTGGAAAGAAGAAGAATACCAAAAAGTACATGAAGGCACGTTCCAGAGAGCTAGCCACATACCACCGTAAGTTTAAGTAAAACAGGACAGCGGCTGGTACGACCAAAAGATAAGCTCCAGCTAAAATCAGATACAGTAGCGCTACAACCATAATTTCTTGGTTTTCAGTAGAAAACGACCTGTTGGTGGATCTGTTTTCCATGATAGGCTGAATGCCTTGGCTGTTGGAAGTATTGTTGCCCTAGTAGAGGAATCAAGATTGAATAATTTAAAGATAAAAAAAATTGTTTCCATCTTTGCTTTTATTTTTTGATCTATTTTCAAAACATTATGCTATAGTAAACAACCAGTGCAGTACAACGCACACGAGAAATGCTTGAGGAAGGATCTGTAATGGTGAGCGCGCTGCTTTCACGGTAAGTCGAAGGTGAGCGACTAGCAAATCAAAAGGATGCGGCAACGAAAGTAAGAGGCAAGTTAGGAAAACCTAAAACCTCAATTTCGACTCAACAATCTCAAATTTTCCAGTGTAAAAGTGCAAAATTGGACAAATAACGCATTTAATGCTGGAATAGATGAGGAGGTTTTTTCTGACCTCCATAAAACAACTGACTCCCAAACATGTCAGGGGGTGTGGCGGAATGGTAGACGCTACGGACTTAGATAACTGAGCCTTGATGGAGAAATCCAGCAAGTGACTGCTCTCAAATTCAGGGAAACCTAAATCTGATCACAGATACGGCAATCCTGAGCCAAGCCAAATTTGTCTTTTGTCCTTCGTTTTTAGTTAATTGTTACTAGCAAATGACTAACGACAAATGATAAATGACTAATGCGGAAGGTGCAGAGACTCGACGGGAGCTACCCTAACGTAAAGTCGAGGGTAAAGGGAGAGTCCAATTCTCAAAGCCTTATCGGGTTATTTAACCTACTAGGCAGTAGTGAAAGCTGCGAGAGAATGAAAATCCGTTGACCCTAAACGGTCGTGTGGGTTCAAGTCCCTCCACCCCCATTTATAAATTCAAAGTTAAAAATTCAAAATTCAAAGTTCAGAATTCAGAATATTCCCTAGGGACAGGCTAGACATAGTTCGTAGCTTATCTCTCGGGAGGTCTTAAATTCAGAATTTAAAAAGAATTCAAGAATAAAATGGTGCTGGCTCCTCAAAACTGAGGACTATGAGAGGCGTTCGTCAAGCCAGGAGAAGCCAGCACCAGCAGTTTCCGCAAAAATGCTTACGAGACGATATAGAGCAGTTGCGCCCAGAACTACCGCAGTTGGAAAATGTTGCTGCAAGAGCGCGATCGCTGTGGCTTCAAACACGCCTAAGCCACCAGGTGCTCCTGGAACCACTAACCCTAGTAACCACGCAAAACTAAAACCACCAACTAATAAAGGAATTTGACTAAAGTTTAAAGGACTCAAGGCAAATAAAGTTAATATAAACCCTGCGCTGCGTAGTCCCAAAAAGCCCAATTCTCCTATCAAAGGTCGTAGGGGATATCGTTCTAGACTCCAGGGAACGGCTTGCTGAGTGTTGGAAGCAGACTTTTTTACCTTTATACGCTGTAAGAGGTGAGTCGCTCTGTTCAAAAATTTGGGATGTAAAACACAAAGTACTCCTAACAAACCCAGTAGTTGTAGGATAAGTTGAATGATAGTAATTTTTTCGGTTAGAAACTGGCTAGTGAGTAGAACAACAATTAAAGCAGCTGCTGCCATCAGTAGAGGTTCTAGCACTACACTAAGGGTTGCTGCACCAGGAGAAACATTTGCATTTTTTGCTGCTATAATTCTTCCGTAGTAATGCCATATATTACCTGGTATGTACTTAGCAAGATTTGTTTTGAGGTAAACTTGAATAAACTCAAAAGAGTGGACAGGTTGATTTAACTCTCGAAGAACCCAAGTCCATACCCAACCTGCCCAAGTGTGTGCTAGCAATGTCACACCTGTGGCGATCAAAAGAATTGCCCATCCTGCTGCATCAATATGGATGGTAGCTACTTCTCGCCAGTTATCTTTAAAGGCTTTTACTAGAAAAAATAAGGTTCCACCTAAAATTAGCCAGCGTAAAGTTTGCTTGATCATTTTGGTTATTTAATTTATATATTTGCTCACCTACTTAGCTACATCAAATCATATGGTATGTCAATCATATATACCAGTATTTTCGGCAAACTTTTTAAAAGCTTTCGTTGATACATGTAGCTCTTTTGACTATATTTTATATAACTTATAAAAGCACTTCTTTTTTTAATTTATAAGTTTCTCACTACTATTTTATTTATTAAATTATAAAATAAACTATACATTCTGATGATTTAGCAGGTATCTTCTATCCTAACAATTAGTTTCACTTCATTTAATAAACAATTATTTTGCAGCTAAAAGCATTCTAGTTTTTTAGATTACTTTGCATATTTTTTAACTAAGATATTAAGACATTAAATTATACAATATTAACGGCAGCAACTCAGAGGCTAATTATAATAACTTATATACCTCTAAAGTTATAAAAAATCTAACAAAAATGAAAATAAAAAATGTGACTTTTGCTAGAGGCATTGTTTGTTTTTCTCTTTGTAATCTTATGAAGAAAATATTGATCAAATATTAAGAAAATATTTTCTTGTTTGTAGTTGATGGGAGAAATTGGTGAATGGTTTAACTTATTTTATAAAAAAACTGCGACTGCGCCAGATTGTGATAGTGTTTTTAGCTGGGGTGTTGTTGATAGTAAGCACCGCTTGTGGTAATGCAGCAAATACTCAGGGTGCAAATCCAGAGAATCCTGCTGTGCAAGCAGGTGGTGCAAATAATCCTTATAAAGGAGAAGGGGATAAATACACCGAGCAGAAGATGTCTAATTCTGGACGAGACCAAGCAAGCTCACTGCTTAATTCACAATTGCTAATCGCTTCTGGTGTCAACACACAAGGGCAAGGCAGATTAAGCAGCTGATAGACCTGAATTGAAACCCAATTCAGTAGTCAACAAATAAAAATGGTTTTTTGGATTTAGATGTGAAGTAAATCCAAGATGCACAAGTACCGAGTTAATTCTTGGTTAATGTTAAACTTTGTCATACAAGCAAAAGGAGTCGCACTGTGAAAAAAATCGTTGCATTGTTCAAAAACATTCGCCCGATCAAACTTATAACAGTTTTTGTGGCCGGAATGATACTGTTTATTACACAAGCTTGTAGTTCTGTAGCTGCAACAAGTCCTCGTCAAACTGTAGGAGAACAATCTGCACCTCCTAATTCTGAAACATACGTTCCAAAGGGAGCCAATGTAAATTCTGGCTATGAAGGCGGGATGAATAACTTTAGCGATCTTGATCCCAGAACCAGTGACGGTAAATTCAAAGCTGAGGCTGAGGCTCTCAAAGAAAACGCGGAACAAAACATCCAGAACAGCTCGAGTAACGCAGCAGAAAATATTCGCCGCGTAGGTGAAGATACAGGAAAAGTAGGCAGAAATATTCAGAAAGAAACTGGAAAGATCACAGAAAAACTTCAGAGTGAGGCTGAGAACTTTGCTGAAGGAACCAAGCGAGGTATTGAAAATATCAAAGAAAACACCAGCGATGCTGCTCAGGGTACAGCGAAAACTGTTCAACGTTCTGCTGAAAACACAAAGATAAGTGCTCAACGTGCGGCAGAAGATGCTGGCAATGCAGTGGACAAAAAGTTAACAGATGCCAAGACCACTGCTGATGAGAAAACTCAAGAGGCGGCCCAAAACACTGGTAACATCTTGGAAAAGGCTGGTAATGCGATCAAAGACGCTGTTAATTAACAATCAATAGCCTGTTGTTATCTGCTCACACGCTTCCAGTCTATCAGCAGATAAACCAAGCCCGCCTATGCGGGCTTTTTTGCTGTAGTGTTAAATACACTAAAGAAATTGATCCCCAATAGCTATTTCTGTTTGCGCGTACCAATTCTGTAGCCCTAGCCGCTGAATTTCTCGCCAAGGAATATTGTGTTTTCGCGCAAGTTCTGCACAGTCTTCATATTCTGGTTGGACGTTAGTTATCGCTTTTTCGTTTGCTTGTCCTGTCCATGCTACCTTGACGCGCACAACACCGTATTCAGTTTCCACTTGTTGAATTTCTCGTTGGAGAGTGGTGCGTTGCTGAGTTGAGCGACGAATTCCTAAAGTGGTGGTTTCGCGAAACAAAACAGCTTCACAGCTGTGTAGATTTTCGGGATGACAAATCACACTCAGCAAAATTCCTGGGCGAGATTTTTTCATGCCTACAGACTGGGTAAAGACATCTAAAGCACCTGCGGCAAATAATGCCTCAAACACATAACCTATAGCCTGTGGACTTAAGTCATCAATTTGGGTTTCTAAAACACAGACAGTTTCCAAAGCTGGACTGGTATCACTAGCAATGGATTTTGTAGCGGATGAATTATCTGTCAAACTCACAGTTGATTTATCTGTGATATTCGTTGCCTGATTTATTGGCAAATTTGTTGCTTCACCTAGCCACAGACGTAGAATATTGGGAATAGGTAAATGAATCGAACCAGCACCCAGTCCTACTTGTTTGATGGTCATTGGGGGTGGAGAACCAAAGTCTACGGCAAGAGTTGTTGCGATCGCAGCTCCTGTTGGTGTGACCATTTCCCGTTCGATACCGTTACTATAGACTGGACAGCCGCGCATTTCCCATAACTTCAAAACTGCTGGTACTGGTACAGCCATTTGCCCGTGAGCCGCCCGCACTATTCCCCCGCCAGTAGGTAGCGGCGAGCAGAATAATAAAGGTAATCCTTGATCATTGCTCTCGATACCCAACCAATCTAAACCCAAACAAGTGCCAACAATATCGACAATGGCATCAACAGCACCCACTTCATGAAAATGAACTTTTTCTGGCGCAATGCCATGTACTGCCCCTTCTGCGATTGCTAGCTGCCTGAATACTGCCAAACTCCAGGCTTCTGCTCGTGATGGTAACTCAGCTTTTTGAATCATCCGCTCAATTTCTGGCAAGTGGCGTCCGTGGTGGTGATTGTGTTCATGGTGGTGGTGATGATGGTGGTCTACTAAATCCACATGAACTTTGGTAGCCTGTTGAGTGTTACGGTGAACAAGTTCTGCTCTCAGTTGATACTCATGCTCAATCCCTAACCCGTTGAGTTTTTGAGTTAAATACTCTAAAGGAACACCCAAACTAACCACAGATCCCAGGCACATATCACCGGAAATTCCTGTCGGACATTGAAGATACGCAATTTTAGTCATAATGAGTCAAACAATTTTGGATTTTAGATTTTGGATTTTGGATTAGGAATTTTGGATTTTGGATTAACATCTCGGCTCCGCTCAACGTTCACAATGGATTTCACGGACGATTTCGGGGGATTGTACCCAAGATTTCATTCTAAGTTTTGCGTTCTAAGTGCTTTTTTGCGTCATTAATTATTAATTGTTTGTTAGTTGCGAGTTGTTAAGTGCTAAAAATACCACTAACGATTAACTACTGGCCTTTTTTTTATTTCTATGGCAAAAATTTTCCAAGTTCATCCTGATAATCCCCAAGTCCGGCGTATAGAGGAAATACAAGCACAACTGCAACGTGGCGCAGTGATGCTTTATCCTACGGATACAGTTTATGCTATTGGTTGTGATTTAAATGCTAAATCAGCAGTGGAGCGAGTAAGACAAATAAAACAGTTGGCAAATGATAAACCACTGACATTTTTATGTCCCTCGCTTTCTAATGTAGCCACTTATGCTTATGTGAGCGATAATGCTTATCGGATGATGAAAAGCTTAATCCCAGGACCGTATACGTTTTTGTTACCTGCTACAAAGTTAGTGCCACGACTGGTACAAAATCCGAAGCGGAAGACCACTGGAATTAGAGTGCCAAATCATACTATGTGTATAGCTTTATTGTCAGCGCTGGCAAACCCAATTATTTCGACTTCAGCACATTTACCACCTAATGATGATATAGATGATGAGTATAATGACAAAGAAGCACAAACTTACCTATCCCGAATAGAATTATTTGACCGTTTGGACAAATTGGTAGATGTGATTGTGGACACTGGCGAGGAACCCAAGTATGAAGTTTCTACTATATTAGATATGACAGGAGAAATACCAACGATAGTGCGGCAGGGTTTAGGCTGGGAAAAAGTCGCTGCATGGGTATAAAAGTATAAATATTTAACTTCACGCCCCCAGTTGTCAATTCCATAAAACAGAGTAGAAATGACTCCAGTTTTTAGATTGTCATACCTACAACATTGGAACTAGGTATGATTTGAAGTGTTAAAAATCTTGGTGCAGTAAGGGTTTGGGGTACTTGGGGAGCATGGCGGATATCCATGTATCTGTCGCTTTTTAGTGGTTTGTAAAAAAACCGACACACCGCTAATACTGTAACTTTTTCAGTTGTTTTACAGTCATATTGTGTGAACAATGCTGACGGCAACTCTTGATGGGTAAAAACCATGAAAGAGATTTGCTTACTGGGGCGTGCCTTGGTAGTGCTGTCTGAGTATTGTTGTACGGTGCAATACCAATTCGAGAATTGTCATGAAACCAAATCTTCCCAACCTACCCATATCCACACCTTCTTTAAATCACCACGTTTCGACGGAACAATTGCAAGTTTGTAATAGTGATGCTTTGGTGCAACTGCTGTGCAACGAAATGCAACCTCAGGTGAAAACAACATCTACGTCGGTGCAAGCTATAGCAAAGCGCATAGCAAAAGAAGTGGAACGCATCTGCAGCAAAAGTTCGCGCATCCAAACATCAGGACAAATTAAGTCTTGGCTGTTAAACTTGGCAAGACATCGTTCGCAAAAATGCCTGCGTTACTACCAATTGGGTTCAAAAAAAGGTCGTGTAGAATTACATAGCCAATTGGGGGCGATGGTTTACCGCCACATTATCATATCAAGTTCTGATTTAGGGTTTGAAGCTCGTTACAACTTGATTGAAGATTTCCTACAAGCATTTTATCTAGAAGCTATAAAAGCTTTCCGGCGTGAAAACGAACTTCCGGAAGATTATACCCCACGTACTCAACTGGAACTGGCAGAATATATGGCGTTTACAGAACAATATGCCAAACGTCGCATTAATCTGCCTAGCGGTAATCAACAGTTGGTTATATTACGTGCTCAAAGTTTTGCTCGTCGTTTACCTCAAGAAACAACAGTAGATATTGAACAGGCTGTTGAATCTGCTAAAACCGAAGAAGCAGAATCTTATCAGCGTCACTCAGCAGTTCAACAAGTTCGCTCTGTGATGACAGCACAATCTCAGTTTGATCCTGCTGAAGATTCTGAGCGCGATCGCGTCATCTCAGAATTAGTAAAATATTTAGAAGCTCACGGCCAAGCTGACTGCATAGATTATCTATCCTTAAAACTGCAGGATCTCTCAGCACCAGAAATTGACCAAATTCTCGGTTTAACCACCCGCCAGCGCGATTATCTACAACAGCGTTTTAAGTATCATGTAGAAAAGTTTGCCAAGCAACACCAGTGGCAGTTGGTACATCAATGGTTAGGCGCAGGGCTAGAACAGAAATTGGGTTTATCCTCCCAACAGTGGGAAGTCTTTGTGAGCCAACTTTCGGAACAGCAGCAGGAAATTTTGCAGCTCAAAACTGCAAAACAAAGTGATCAAGCAATCGCCAGAACAATCAAATGTACTCCCAAACAGCTACAAAAACGCTGGACTCAAATGTTAGAAATTGCATGGACTATCCGCAACGGTAGCACAGGAATGCAGGCAGGCTAAAGTTATAGTGAATTGTATCAACCAAGAAGCTAGTCTTATTCAATTTTCTAGAGTTTATCCTATTTGTTTAATGTTAAACATAGATAGTTTCTTCCTTCTTTTAACTCAAAATCTGCTGTTCTCCTTCCCTTCTCTTTTCTCTATCTGTTTCAGAAGAGAAGGGTAATGTGGAACAAAGGAAGAGTCGCAGATTAGAAAAATTATCAAGTGTTGCAGCAAAAAGTGAATTAATCTTAAAATAGAAGCTATAATCTACAGTCAATTCTTCATTCTCCAGAGCTAGAGAGCAATGACTCAAGGTGGCAGAGCAAATCAGTCTGGCAACGTCTTGGAAAAAACTGTAGAAGGAACTTTGTTAGGGCATGGGTATGAGCTAGTCGGTTCTAATCTCGTAAAGAAGAAGCGTTTAGGACATCTTATAAACTGCACGAGTTTTCCAAAACGATACGCAAGACAAGTTTACATAGGATCAGGGATTTATGGTACTGATATTTATGTAGACTTTTACATCATTGGTTCAGTAACAATTCCTTCTGGTTTTATTATTGAATGTAAATGGCAGCAAATTAGTGGCTCTGTTGATGAAAAACTTCCTTATGTTAATTTGAATATCCAAAATTGCTATCCTGCACCCGCGATTGTTTTGATTGACGGAGGAGGAATGAAACCAGGCTCAATTATCTGGTTAAAAAACCAGGTAGCTGATAACCCCAATTTATTAGCTGTACATAATTTAAGTACTTTTATTGCTTGGACTAACAATCATCTCTAATACGAAGTAATTAACAGTTCGTTAATGACGCCACGTTTTTTGGCATTAGAGTTGATTGATCTCCCAGCTAGCACAGTATGTATATGAAATTCTTTATAAAGATCGCGAATAAATGAAGTGTCTGAATTAGATAACATCACCTTGACGCCACGTTTGGCGAGTTCTCCAAAGACTTCTCTTAGTTGATTTTGCTCTTTTTCATGAAAACTATAACGACTATATGATGTAAAATTACTGGTACTACTGACTGGATAATAAGGTGGATCAAAGTAGACAAAATCATCTTCATTTATAGCATCATCTAGCACATGTTCAAAGCTTCTTACTTTTATTTCTGCTGACTGCAAAGCAAGTGATGCTAAACGTAAGCTAGATGAATCACAAATATTAGGTTTTTTGTATCTGCCCATTGGTACATTAAATTTGCCTTTGGAGTTTTCTCTGTAAAGACCGTTAAAACAAGTTTTGTTCAAATATATTAAACGAGCTGCTTTTTTTACTTCACTATCCTCAACAGTAGTTCGCATTTGATAGTAATAATCTTTATTGTGTTGCTTTTCATGATATTGGAGAATATTAATTAATTCATATAAATGATTTTTGACGCAATTATAAGTATTAATGAGTTCTGAATTAATATCAGTTAAAAATGCTTCCTTCGGTCTGTTGTACAGATAGAAAAAAACTGCTCCCCCTCCTATAAATGGCTCATAATAATTTTGGAAATCATTAGGAAAAAAGGTATAATATGTTGGTATTAGTCTGCTTTTGCCACCAGCCCATTTTAAAAACGGACGTGGTAAATCTTCTTTAGAAACTTGACTTAACATTTCACAAATTAGAATCAATATAATTGTAATCTTTTTGCTCTTTATCTATAATTATATCCTAGTTAAGTAGAACCACCAAATTAAACATAAAATAAGTGGTATCAGAAAGCCGGTTTATTCAATAAACCGGCTTTCTAAATTTTACGTTTTTTTATCCGGATCTACTTCTTTTAAGTATCAAAAATAAATGTTAAATGAACCGCGAAGACGCAAAGTTCGCTAAGAAAAGAAAGAAAAGAAAAGAGAAGAGTGGTAATTATTCAAATTGGTGTTTTTTTGATGAAATTAAGTAGATAAAGTTTTAAAAACGTAGAAGAAAGTCTTTGCGATGACTTCGCTTAACAGAGTTCCGATGGCAGCGGACATTTTATCTTTCCTTAAGTTGAGCAACTGAGTAATTCTCTCATGTCAGATTACAATGAGAACAAATAAACCAATCAAAAAAAACGTGTCGTCTATAATAAGGTAGTCTAAATCTAGATGTTTGACGGATTCTGGAATAATATTTCTCGCTACGCTCGCTACTTCATTACAATACTTTTGGGTGTGCTTTTGAATGCTTATGCGCCTTTGATACCTCTTTTTAAACGCCCACTCACTTTAATACCTATTTTGGGCTTCTTTTTAGGCGCTCTGGTTTTTATTAGTCTCACGCTGCGTGCGATGCTTGGTTTTAGTACAATTTAGACTATGACTTTGGTGGGAAGTTCACTCCCCTAATAAAGTCGTATTTATGTAATGTGTAGTAGATCCTCTGTGAGGAGACGAATTTTATGGCTACAGATCGCCGCGTTTCCCGCGTTGCTGAGCTAATTAAACGGGAAGTTAGCCAAATGTTACTCAACGGTATCAAGGATGATCGTGTGGGGACAGGAATGGTGAGTGTTACTGACGTTGATGTATCGGGAGATTTGCAACATGCGAAAATCTACGTCAGTATTTATGGCACAGAGGAGGCCAAAGCAGAAACAATGGCTGGGTTAAAGTCAGCGACAGGTTACGTCCGCAGTGAACTGGGTGCACGAGTCCGTCTGCGTCGTACACCAGAGGTAGTGTTTCTAGAAGATCGATCTATAGAACGCGGTACAAAGGTGCTGTCGCTGTTAAACAAGCTTGAGCTAGAACGTCAGCTAGAAAATCCGGCAGAAGAAAACAAAAATAACTTCATTAAAGAATGAAGATTTATGTCTGGAGGATTAAGTAACGTAAACAACAATTAATTAACGTACATCAGCTAAACATTTAACAGACACGACAAGTCGTGTCTGTTTTAATTTGCTTAATGCAAAGCTCACTGAGAGGGCAGTTACAACAATTTACAGGTTAGAGACTACGTTTGAGTCAGGAAATCAAGAGGTTAAGGAGTGAAATAAATTGAAAACGCTGTAAATATATACTCTTTGTATTTGGTTGTCTATTTGGAATCAAAATCTTGCATTCTTGTGATTTAAGTCTGACTGAAAGATTCTGCTTTTTGCTAAAAATGGTGCAATATCTCAGTTTATACCTATTCCAAAAGGCTGAGTACTTTACAAAACTAAATATTGGTAAGTCCTGAGAGTGTCAGCTGTGGGGTTTCGGGTGTAGTGCAAATTTTTTTCCCTACATCTAACATAGGGACAATATCTCTCGGCTGGTGCAACTTGACCCTTGAAGTCGATTTTTGCGTAGCAAACTCCCTTAGTGGCATTTTCACTTGACATGCCATGTACTTTGGAAACAAAGCCATTGGTTTTTGCTTAGCAAACTAAGATAGCTGTCGGTACTCTTGCTTGTTGTGTTGGGTTTTCTGTTTTTAAATTTTGTATTGTAACTGCCTATGCTGCCCGATATAGACAAACTCTCCCTGCCTGAACAGGTGGCTCAGATGATCGTTGTTCGTGCCTCCGGCTTTTTATTTGATCATCAAATTCAGTATCCTGTCTGGGAACCACCAGCAGCGACACTCCAACACTGGGTGCAAGACTTGGGGGTTGGTGGAGTGATTTTACTGGGGGGAAGTGCTGGGGAATTAGCTATCAGGACACAACAATTGCAAAAATGGGCGAAAACTCCTCTACTGATCGCTGCTGATATTGAAGAAGGTGTTGGACAGCGGTTTAGTGGCTCAACTTGGTTTCCGCCACCAATGGCGTTAGCCTCTATCTTCCGCAAGGACCAAAAGTTGGGTTTGGATTATGCCCAAAAAATGGGAGCTATCACTGCACAAGAAGCTTTAGCCATTGGGATTAACTGGGTACTCGCTCCTGTGGTGGATGTGAACAATAATCCTGATAACCCTGTGATTAATGTTCGCGCTTTTGGCGAAACGCCTGATGAGGTTAGTCAGTTGGCTTGCGCTTTTATTCGTGGTGCAAAGACTCATCCTGTGCTGACAACGGCGAAGCATTTCCCAGGACATGGGGACACGGCTGTTGATTCTCATCTGGATTTGCCTGTGATCCCGCACTCGCTACAGCGACTGGCAGAAGTGGAATTACCACCTTTTGCGGCGGCGATCGCCTCCGGTGTGGATACAGTCATGAGCGCTCACTTATTAATACCTAGTTTAGATCCACAATTACCAGCAACCTTGTCACACAAGATATTAACAGGGTTGTTGCGGCAAAAATTAGGCTTTTCAGGCTTGATAACTACAGATGCTTTGGTTATGGGTGCTATTGCCAACCGCTATGGGGCAACTGAAGCTGTTGTGATGGCATTGCTTGCTGGTGCTGATATTTTACTCATGCCTGTTGATCCTGAAGAGGCTATCAGTGCTGTATGTACCGCTGTTGAAAGTGGTCGGATTTCGCGATCACGCATTCGCGAGTCTGTTGAGCGCATTTGGCAAGCAAAGAGCAAAGTCTCTTGTGAACCAGTCACGACTACAGGTTTTATCGAGCGCACCGCCCAAAAGGATTCTCTTGAGATTGTTGGTGAGATTTTGCAGCAAAGCCAAATCATTCACGGCTCTGCGTTAGCATTAGAGCAACTCATAGATGTCATAAAACTTAATAATAAGCAAAAAGTGAATTTATACAATATAATCATTGTTGATGAAATCATAAATTGTGCTTTTTTAGACAAAAGTGCACCAGTGATTACACTTACTAACCAGGTGGGATATAAAATCCAAATTGTTGATTCTCAAACTCAAAACACTAGTAACTTGGAGGAAAATCATCCGACTTTACTACAAGTCTTTATCAGAGGAAATCCATTTCGTGGTAGTGCAGGACTCACTAAGGCAGCAGAAGACTTATTTAAGAAATTGTTAACAACCAAGGGCTTACAAGCTTTTGTCTTATACGGTAGCCCATATGTATGGCAACAGTTTATACATATATTACCGATTGAGATTCCTGGTGTATTTTCTTATGGGCAAATGCCAGCAGCACAAGACCGCGCTCTACGCACCCTCTTTGGTATGTAGACAATCTGTCTTGTTAAAACATCTTGCCTTGCCAAACCGTGCTTTTTGGTAGGCAACAACTATCTCAACAACGTCAGCAAGATGAATCAACTCTCCTAATGTGTTAATATGCAATACAATTTAAGCAAATGTCATGACTCGTTGATTTTCGTAACATTTCTTCATATAATTTTAGGATGTATAGCGTCAAAATGAAAATAGTTCCGTATATAAAACTACAAAACCCCAACGACTAGTTTTTCATATCTATCAGCCTTTGTTCCTAAGGGATTTTGGGAAATCAATTAAGTGTTAAATTGTGAGCAAAAACCATGAGTGTGAATACGGTGCCTTCTATCAGTTACTATTCTCTAGATGTGATACAAGATGAAGCACGCCGACTGGTGCAAAAGGGCTTGGTAAGCAGACAGCAGCCGATTTATACCTTGTGCCAATACATCCCGGCTAGAGAGTGGGTATGTATTGAATGTGAATTAGAAAAGTGTGATTTCTTGCTGCGCGATCGCATTGCCGATCTGATTGGTCGGGAACAGTGGGAAAACGACTAATCAGTTTTTCATTTTTGATTCTGGAATGGGATATAGAAATTGATAAAAAGGGATTTAACCCTCAATTTGAAATGTAATCTCTGCTTTTTATGAACCTTTTCCAGTCCAAAATCTCAAATATCCCATCTTCCATCGATACAAAAGTGTTTTCTGGAGATTTTTAATCTACATCGGCTTTGCAACCACTTGTCAAAGTAGCCCTAGAAGTGTCGTTGCACTTTGGGTGTAGATATTTTAGGGTGTTAATGCCTTTAGACGTGTGAATTCCGGAGCAGTTCAATTTTATAAACTGCTCCGGAAATTTTGTATCTCTCTTAAGAAAGGGGTGTAAGGGTGTAGGGGAGCCACTGCCCTTCGGGTATCTCCTGCACCAAACGCTACTTTGTAAGTCCCAAAGGGACACGCTTACGCGTATCTCCTACGGAGACGCTGCGCGAACGCTCGATTCGTGCGCTTGCGCTTACGCAGTCGCCTAGGTATCTGGCGTGAAAAGAGTGTTTTTTCCATTAGTAGCCGGGGGTGCGCCGCCAGTTTAACTCTGAAGAAACACGCTTAACAGGGAACTCTTAACAGGGAGAGGAAGAATCAATCGACGTTAACTCTTATTTTTCCCGAATATCATTCGCACCTACCATTATCCGACTTGTTCGAGATACTGGTTGATATCTTCTATGACGCGCGTCAGTTCGGCTTCTGTTGTCAAGCGAATAGTTGCATCGCGGACGGTTAGCAGGACTTTGGCTGCAAAAGGAGTAGACCAGATATTGGGATTACAAAAAATTTCTAAAAATACCTCTCCCGTGTAACGATATTCCATTGGACGCTGGGGACTAGGTTTACCACCAGGAGTGGTTTTAGCAGCAACAGCTTTAAGGCTTTGCATCAATTGATCCAGCGCTGCTTTGAATTCTCGTGCTGCTTGAGGTGAAAAACTAAAAGAGACGGAACCTTCTACTAAGTTCAGTGTCAGACGATTTTCGGACATGAGTTACTGATAAAAACTTCTATAGCAATCGTAAATGATTCCTGAACACTCATTTGGGGAGATCAGGGAAGGAGAGTTCGTGCTTGAACAAACAGAGTGAACCTGATACGGATAGTATGCAATTTGATTTTCTATGCGTCTACTGTTTCTTGATAATATGCTTGATGAAAAATAGTAAAGTGCTTTTTTTTGCTTTCATGACAGTAAAAATACAAGGTTTAAAATCAAGAAAACAACAAACGAAAAATTACTAAGAGAACTTTCCAACGAAGAGTTACTCGAAGTATAGATAGATGAGCAACTCATTCGCCATAACTTAGCTTGAAATGACCGCAATACACTCTATCTCTACCAACACGTCCTTGGGTAAACGCGATACCTGTACACACGCACGCGCAGGCGCTGTCGCCTCATCAAAATACTTTGCATATACCGCATTTACCGCGGCAAAATCATTCATATCCGCCAAGAACACAGTTGTTTTCACCACATTCTCAAAACTCGCCCCAGCAGATGTGAGAATTGCTTCTAAATTTGCCATCACCTGTTGAGTCTGCCCAGTCACATCCCCTTCACCAACAATCTTTCCCGTACTGGGATCAAGAGAAATTTGCCCAGCGACAAAAATCATTTCACCAGACGCGACAATCGCTTGATTATACGGTCCCACAGGTGCAGGTGCCTTATCAGTACGAATAACCCTTCTACTCATTTCTCTTCTTCGCGCCCTTCGCGTCTTCGTGGTTTAACAGTTAATCCAACCTGGGACGTATCCCATAATGCCGATATCGCCAATAATCCCGCAAAATTCTATCATGGTCAAAGCATAAATTCACTGGCACACGCCAAGACTCAAAAATTCCCATAGCCTTAGCATCATCCCCTGCTTTGGGTTCACCTGTTGCAGTTGCCAAAAACACAACGCTGAGTGTGTGCTTGCGGGGATCGCGGCTGGGATCAGAATACACATGAAATTGTTCAACCAACTCCACCTGCAAGCTAGTTTCTTCCAAAGCCTCGCGCTGTGCAGCTATCTCAACAGATTCTCCGTAATCTACAAAACCACCGGGGATAGCCCAACCTAAAGGGGGATTATGTCGCTCAATTAACACTATTGGTCGATGAGGACGGTCAATCAATTCGATGATGATATCAACTGTTGGAGCAGGATTTCGGTAAGTCATGAGTTATTAGTCATTAATTGTTAGTCAAGAACTAGGAGTGTAGGGGATAAGGGTGTAAGGGATACAATTATTGAGGGCTTGTATCCGAGAGTTTTGGGGGCACTAGCTCCCCCATACCCTTAGTTTCGGTCATTTAACCAAAGGCAAAGGACAATCAATGTCAGGTTACTGGATGCATCCCCAGTTACTAGTTCTGTGATAGATTCAATGCGATGCTCCCAGAAGGAGCTGCCCAGAGGTAGCATCGTGCATTTGTTCGCTCATTAATAATAGGTTCAGTATGCCTTTTCCTAGATCCAGCGGTATTTTGCTACATCCCACTTCCTTTCCCAGCCGATTTGGCATTGGGGATTTAGGAATCCAAGCTTATGAGTTCATTGATTTTCTCAGAGAAAGCGGCCAACAATTTTGGCAAGTGCTACCTCTAGGACCAACTGGGTATGGTAACTCTCCTTACGCTTCTTATTCAGCAATGGCTGGAAATCCGCTGCTGATTAGTCCAGAAAAATTGGTAGAACTGGGTATGCTATCTGAGGAGGACTTTGCTAATTTACCAGTTTTTCAAGAATCTAAGGTAGATTACGACAAGGTCATACCCATTAAAATCGAACTGTTAAAAAAAGCCTGCGAGAATTTTAAAGATAGGGCAACACCCTTGCAGCAGAAGGAATTTGCTGGTTTTTGTGATAGCAAAGCCTATTGGCTAGAGGATTATGCCTTGTTTATGGCGCTCAAAGATTCCCATAATGGAACAAGTTGGCATACTTGGGACCGAGAACTTGCCAAGCGTCAACCGGAAGCAATAGAACAGGCACAACGGCAGTTGAGTACGGAAATTTTTTATTACAAGTTTACCCAATACGAATTTTTCCGCGAGTGGTCCCAACTCAAAACCTATGCCAATATGAGCGGTATTCAAATTATTGGCGATATTCCTATCTACGTAGCCCATGACAGTGCTGACGTGTGGTCCCATCCCCATATTTTTTGCTTGGACGAACAGACGGGAGAAGCAGCACTGATGGCGGGAGTTCCACCAGATTACTTCAGCGCCACTGGTCAATTATGGGGTAACCCCATTTATAACTGGGAGGGATTGAAAAACCAGGACTTTAGCTGGTGGATAGGACGCTTTGAGGCGATGCTGGATTATCTAGATGTAATCCGTATTGACCACTTCCGAGGATTTGAAGCTTACTGGGCTGTTAAAAAAGGGGAACAAACAGCCATGAATGGAGAATGGATCAAAGCCCCTGGAGAAGAATTGTTTGAGACAATTAAACAGCGATTAGGTAAGCTACCTGTGATGGCGGAGGACTTGGGAGTCATTACGCCAGAAGTAGAAGCGCTGCGAGATAAGTATGAATTTCCTGGAATGAAAATTTTGCAGTTTGGCTTTGGTTCTGACGCTGCTAACCCATTTTTACCTTTCAACTATTCACCCAATTGTATCGTTTACACCGGAACTCACGACAACGACACAACCGTAAACTGGTTCAATACAGCCTCAGAAGAGGAAAGGCAAAACTTGTTGCTTTTCTTGGGTTGTCAAAGTCCTGAAGGGATTCATTGGGATTTGATTCGACTTGCGATGACTTGTGTGGCGAATCAAGCAATTATTCCGTTACAGGATCTTTTGGGCTTAGGAGGTGAAGCGCGGATGAACTTCCCTAGTAAAGCCGAAGGTAACTGGGAGTGGTGCTATCAAGCGAATGCTTTGACTAAGGAATTAAGCGATCGCCTACAAAATCTCACTAAGTTATGTGGACGTGCGCCGCAACCTAAGTGAGGAGATAGCAAACCCAAGAGGGAGTGAAGGATATTTTCCCCCACTCTCTCCCTTTCCTTAAGATCTAGTATTAGCTGCGATCGTCACTTCTTTGACTGTACCCGGTTCTCCGAATTGCTTAGCTTGTTGCTTGTTAACACTCATCAACACGCTACCCGCATTACCTGCTTTAACAGTCAGTTGTCCCTGAGCCATCCAAGTACGTTGAGTCCCCTGTGGGAGTTCACCTTCGTACTGGAGTTTGCCATCGGCTACCACTTTTATCCAAGATGTCTGTTTCAATGTAACACCAATTTGCACCTGCTGCGGTTCTATGGCGTTGTCAGGTAATTTACTGACAGCTTGAACAAGTTGTACTTTTTGATTTTGGGTGGTTTGTTGTTGTGCTAGGGGCTGTGTTTGTTCTTTCTGGTTATTTTGGCTATAAGTTGCTTGTAATGTTGTTGCGTTGAGTAACTTAGACAAACCAGTGACGGAGCAAAAAATTAAAAATACGTATAGCACATAAAGATGGACAGGGCGTAATTGACTCCCTGATGTCCTTTTCCAACCTAAGTTTTGGCTGAACTGGTCTATATCTGTAGGAAAGGTAGTGGAAAACTCTGCGCCATTCAACCCTAGTGCATCAGCAAATTGCCGTATCAAACCCTGAGTGTAAATTGGCTCTGGGAGTTTAGTCAAATCACCTTGTTCTATCGCCTCTAATAGTCGTTGGGGAATTTTGGTCAAAAGCACCATTTCCTCTAGGGATAAACCCTGTCCCAAGCGTAACGCCAACAGTTGAGCACCCATTTGGGCGAGAATTTCGGCTCTTTGTTGCTCGAATGAAGGTATAGATTCATCCTTGTCTTTCTTTGTTTGCCACGTCATATACTGTTAAACTCCTTAACCACACTGAATCTTTAATAGGAAACTGCTGCAATTGCTTTTTTTAAAAAAAGAATTTCAAACTCCTCTAGATGGCGATACTCACCTTCACCTAAGTGACCTTTTCCAGGCGTTTGCAATTGAATAGAACCAATAGCAGTGCGATGTAGTTCAATAACTGGGTATCCCAATTGTTGAGCAACACGGCGAATCTGACGATTTCTCCCCTCCTTCAAAATAATTTCTAAGCAGCAAGAAGAAGCAAACTTTTCTATGATTCGTACTTGTGCTGGTCGCGTTCTTGTCTCATCCAAGACCACACCCTGACGCCACATCTGTAGAACTTCTTGTGGAGGATGTCCTTTGACCAAAACACGGTATGTCTTAGAAATACTATGACTAGGATGAGTTAGACCAAAAGTGAGGTCTCCATCGTTTGTAAGTATTAATGCTCCTGTAGAATCTATATCTAACCGACCTACTGGGTGAATACCTTGACCGGAACTTATTTGTTTAGGAAGTAAGTCTAATACAGTAGGTCTTCCATTTGGATCATCACAAGTAGTCAGCACCCCAAGTGGTTTGTGCAGTAACAGGTAAATGAAAGCTGGGCGCTGTAGGACAGACAGTTGCTTTCCATCAACCGTGATAGTATCTGTTTGAGGATCAGCCTTTTGACCCAAATGTGCCAATTCACCATTGATGAGCACGCGTGAGTGCCTGATCATCTCTTCAGCTTCACGACGTGAGGCTATACCCCATTGAGAAAGAATTTTTTGTAACCGTGCCTGCATGTGTAAATTACTGATGATCAATCAAAATGTTAATCAGCAAATAATATCTCTACATTTTGTCATGAGTTTCCCAAAACGCTACACTAACATACCGTAAAAATTCCTGGTATCTCTCTATTTGGATAATCATAAGCAAAATAGTTCAATGCAAGAGTCTCATTTACACTCGAAAAAATCACACAAGACACGTATTGTCACAAATGTGTTGACAGCAGCACTCAAGCTGTGGTTGAAAACTCAAGTGAGCCAAGTCTCTCAACTGGAAGTCGAAATCAAAGCCAGCGATCGCCAACTTCTGTCTGGTTGCATTCCTTGGGTATCTGTTTTTGCCAGTCATGCTGTATATCGAGGTCTCCATCTTACACAAATTCAACTAGTTGCAGAAAATATTCGTATCAATATTGGCTCAGTACTCAAAGGACAACCACTACGACTATTAGAAACAGTACCAGTAGTTGGCGAGCTGATCCAATCACAGGAGGATCTCAATGCGTCTGTGTCATCTACCTTGTTATCGACTGGTTTATATGAGGTTATGGTTGAACTTTTTCCAGAACACCAATTTTTTTCCAAGTCCATAACTTGGAAAAAAATTGACCTTGAGCAGAGTAAAGCAACACTCTTCGCTATTTTGGCAGACGAAGGCGAGCCTACTCATTTAGATATTAGTATGAGTCCGCAGCTAATTAGCACACAGGAATTGCTACTCTCATCAATCCAAGTCAAAAGCGATATAGGAGCCCTGCTTGAGCCTAGTCACAAAGAACTTTCTTTCAATCTGGGATCGGATGTTGATATCCAAGAGTTAACTCTTATCCCAGGAAAGTTAATATGTCGCGGAAGGATTAACGTCAACCCCTGATGATTAAAAATAAAAAATTAAATCAGTTAATCTTTATGTGTAATTATAGATTTAGCCACAACAATTAGCTAGAAAATTTTTGGTTAATCTGAGTACAGTTTTTTTCATTCCGTAGCAGCGTGGTTTCGGTTGGGATTAGCGGACCTTAACCAACAATCGCTACGAACTTGTGCCATTCTGTACTCAGTGATCAGCGCCCTGGAAATTTTTGAGAGTAGTTTCTTTAGTTATGAGAAGCTACTCGATGATCCTCATCAAAGTATGAGTTCATCAGCTGTTCATCCAAAAACCACAAATGCTTGTCAATGACGCTAGAGATTTCGGCGTAGACGTACGCTGTCTCAGCATCCCCCAAAATAGCGGTGCGGTCAATATTCTCCCACAGCAAAGAGGCATAGATGGATAGACGCTCTGCTAGGGATGCTATGTGTTCTTGACTTTGTGTAAGATGAAAGGGGTATTCAGGTAAAACTGAATGTTTGACAGCAGATCGAGCTGTTCCTCTGGCTAAACCACCAAGAACTGTTATTCTCTGGGCAAGCATATCAATATACAACTCTAGTTCAATTGCAATTTCGTGAAATAATTCGTGTGAAGGATGAAAGTTCATGCTTTTCACATTCCAACGGGCTTGCCTGAACTGAGTCTTGAGATCAATAGTAGTTGCCAGCGTTTGGTTGAGGATGTCAATCAGTTGCGCTTGAACTTCTAAAGTTGTACTATGGCGAATAGTATCAGGGCGAGTACAGCGAAGCTTACAATTGTCGCTCATACGCTCTCCTTTATTTCTCCAGATAAGAAAAGGACGTAGTGGTAAAACGTCCAGTAAGCAGTTTTTTGCAAACGTCTCTTTGGAGATGCACCGCAACACTCATCACTCTGATTCGATTTCTCCCAATCCCTTGAATTTGGCAGGACTATCTGTGGGCACCACAACAAGAAATGCGGGGGATAAGGGAGGATTTTATCCCCCAGCCTCCAACTTTTATCGCAAGAGTTGTTAAATGAACAAACTTGCCGAATTTGAGTGGCAATAAATGAGTCCTGTGTTTCCAACGGGAGCTATTAGGAGAATCTTTTGGATCGAATACCACTAGTCGAGATTAATAGGGACATTGATGTTTATTTAAAGGTATATAAAATCCTGATTCCTGCTGTCTAGAAGATTCTTGCTATTTTGTGATATTCTTGCTAACTTTTTGCACGAATTTCTTTGGGTGTTACTCCCAGTACGCGCTTGAAGTGACGGGTGAATTGACTTTGGTCAGCAAAACCTACTTGTGACGCGACTTCAGAAATTTTTTGTTTATTCTGTAGCAGCAGCATCCTAGCACGCTCAATGCGGCAGTGCATCACATATTGGTAGGGAGAAAGCCCAGTAGACTGCTTGAACAAGCGGCAGAAGTGGTACTGACTTATACCTGCTTCTTTTGCCATGATGTCAAGGAGTAAATTATCTGCTAAATTGTCGATAATAAATTCAATGACTCGCTGTAGTTTATATTTCGGCAATCCTCCTTGATATTCTGGAAATTTGTGCTTAGCCGCAGAGTAATGCTGCAAGAGATGAGCTGATAGCGCAGTCGCCATTGATTCAGCATAAAGACGGCTAGGCGACCTATCTGATTCCAGTGCTGTCTTAAGGGCAAGCCCAATTTGATAAATTAAGGGATCAGGCTTGGAAAAGTGTGGTATAATCTCCACAACATCTTGATTCACTAAGTCACCAGCAATATTTGAGACAAACTCAGAATTTAAACATAAAGCAATAAATTCCGACTCTTGAGAAGAAGATACCTTGTGGATGGTTTGGGGAGGAATAATCGCCACATCGCCAGGGATAGGACTTTCAGTTTTGTGGCAATCACCAAGCGATCGCTCCAAATGTGATTGACTACGCACACGAATAGCAAGTGTATAATGGGATGCATAATGTTCAGGGCTTTCATACTCTGGTTGAAGGTGATACTCCAGATATAAGTTTTCCCATCTAGCATGGTGGCTAGATAACACAGGTCGTCTAGGAAGTATACGCCTGCGACCTTCTACTCTAGTTGCATCAATGGCTAAAGCTTTCTGTGTTGGCATTAATTTCACCTGATCTGTTGGGCTTTTGCTATTAATCGTGCTAAAAATGTGTTGGCTATAGCTTGTAAGCTGTGCCGCATTTGATTTGTATACGGCTATTGGCTAGACTTTTTGCAACGACTGGTTTTTTTCCTTGCACATTCTGAATTGATTAGTAACTTGGTGTTGCTAAATCTAACTTTTTGGGCAAGTCTTGAGTTAGCGTTACTCTCTACAAGAAATACGCTTAACAGGTGAGAGAAGCCCCTCCTGCATTGTGCTGCTCTGACTAATGACTCATAACAAGAAAATTAGCAGTTTAAATGTATGAGATCTGACAAACAAAATTGCAACCGTTTTCTTCTTAAACGCAAGATAACGGAAATATCTCCTTTGCTAATAAATTTGGCTCAAGGCTAGATACCGACAATATCTTGTTGCTTTTAGTAATGGTCATGATTACTATTGGCACAACATACGACTGCTGCTTTGGAATTCACGCATTCGCTGATCACTGTTCACGCAGGTTACCCGTTAGGTGCAGCCGTGCTGTAGGGATAGGGCATAGATTGGAGTCTCCTCCAAAGATGCTGCTTTGTATGCCTACGGCACGCCTTACGCAAGAGCGCATGATTGCGTGCGCTTTGCGCTTACGGAGATTTCCTCCGCAAGGGCAAACCTCTCTCAAAATTCAAAAAGCTTGTATTACAAGCTTTTCGTGGATTTTGAATAGTAGTTTTTTTTTGGCGATCTCTAGTAGGAAGAAATTAAAGTAATTGTTGCAAATACTAATTTAGCTATAAATTCCACATTCAGCACCTTGAACAAGAACACAGCATAATTACTTACTTTTAGCTATTTACATAGTAATAAATAATAATGCTATACTTAATTAAATGTTCTTTAAAATACACTTCATTAGTGAGTTGAGTATTTTAAGTAGTATCCTTGCATCTTTAAAAACAGTAAAAACCGATGGTGGCAGTTGAGGGTGCATTTATAGGGGATAAATATATTTACAAAATTTACAAATAGTAAAGATGAAAATTATGAGAGGCAGTATCTGCTGAGGGGACATACGAACGAGTGTTATGCAAGCTTGGGTTTTTTAGTGACTCTCAGGTAAAAAAACTGTTCATTTTGAACAATTATAAGGAAATATATCAACGTAGTTGTGTTGATTGTCGAGAAAGCTATGCTAAGAGCTTAGCTGCCAAAAGCTCAAATCGCTTTGATCCAAAGCACAGGACAAGCAAAGTTTTCTTGTTAGGTTTTTCAATTGTGAGGAATAAACTGTGAAACAGCTTCACGCTAGTGCTAGTAGTTTTGTATTAGGTGCAGCTGCAATGATTGTTTTGGCAGCTCAACCAGTATGGGCACAGACTACTCAAATTACTGGAGTGCAGCTAAGTCCAGTTGATGCTGGAATTAACGTCATATTGAAAACTGCTTTGGCTTCGCGCCCACAAATTGTTACAACAAAAATTACGACAAAAAAAGGTAACGCTTTAGTCGTAGGTCTTATTAACACTCAATTACGTTTACCAAAAGGAAATACTTTCCGTCAAGATAATCCAGCTTCCGGAATTGCTTCAGTGACAATTCATCAGCTTGATGCCAATAGCATTCAGGTGATAGTTACCGGAACCAGCAGCGCCCCCAACAGTGAACCCGTGGTGCGACAGCAGAATAACATTATTCTGGGCTTTACCTCAACACAGCCAAGACAGGCGAGGACGACTACGCCACAAACAGTACCAATACAAACTGCGTCCCCTGTTTCTCCCTCACCTCAACCTACGCAACCAGCAGCACCAGGTTTAGATACGAATCAAACTTCGCCTATCTTGCCAAAAGCGATCGCACCACCTGTAGGTGATATTGCTATCTCCAATCTCGATGCTTCTTTTAGCAACATTGACTTAGGAACTCAAGAACGGGTGTCTCGCTTGGTATTGCGAGAAGCCCCGGTACGTGAGGTTTTGTCACTGCTGACTCGTGCTGCTGGTCTTAACCTGGCTTTCACGGGAACACAGACATCAGAACAAGCTTCTTCTGGACAGCAAAGTACTACTAGGAGTGATGGACCAACAATCTCGCTGGATATAGAAAACGAGTCAGTTCAAGATGTTTTTAACTATGTCTTGCGCCTGAGTGGTCTTGAAGCAAACCGCAGAGGACGGACAATTTTTGTTGGAACGAAACTGCCTAATGCCGTTCGTGATGTAATTGTACGTAGTGTGCGACTCAATCAGGCAAAGGTGGACACAGCATTAAACTTTTTGGTTGGTTTAGGGGCAGAAAGTGCAGTCAGCCGCGAACGTCAAGTGACTAGTGTTAGTGCTGTACCTGTGGGTGGTACTGTCAACCCCCTCACCCAAAGTCAGACGACAACAGAAACCAAAATTGAACGTTTAAGTCTTGATGACTCCAAATATTCAACACCCTTACTCCGAGGTTTACAAGCACTAGGAGACGAACGCACTAATTCCATTACTTTAATTGGTTCTCCCAAGCAAGTTGAAATGGCGACATCTCAACTGACTCAGCTTGATATCCGCCGTCGGCAAGTTGTCGTTAACGTCAAAATTGTCGATGTTAATTTACTGAACACAAAAGACTTTAACACTAGCTTTTCGTTTGGCATTGGTAACAACTTCTTTACTAATGATGGCGGTGCAGCAGTTCTCAATTTTGGCGGTTCTAGACCAGCTACGAGTTCTGAAGTGAGTGGAAGTGTATCTAGTTCTCCAACAATCAAAAACCCATTGCCAGAAAATCCGCTTAAGTTTCCTAGACGTTTGCTTGTTAACTTACAAGCTCAAGTACAAAATGGTAACGCCAAGATTTTGACTGACCCCACCTTAATTGTTCAAGAAGGTCAAAGCGCAAGTATTAACCTGACTCAGGAAGTAGTAGGTAATATAAAAAGGCAAATCGTTCGCGATCAGAATTTTGCCACAGAAACAATTGCAGCGGATAAAGAACAAGTAGGTTTAACCCTGGCTGTTAAAATTGAACGGATTGATGACAATGGTTTTGTATCTCTCTCAGTAGCTCCCACTATTGCAGCTCCTCAGGCTCCAGCTGAAATTAACTTAGGTTCGAGTGGTAGCCAAAGAATATTTTTAGTTTCTAAGCGTGCTCTTAATTCTGGCTTAATTCGTCTGCGTGATGGTCAGACATTAATTCTCAGTGGTATTATTCAAGATTCAGAGCGAGTAAGTGTCTCTAAGGTTCCTATATTGGGTGATATTCCGCTTCTTGGTTCACTCTTTAGAAGAACAAACAAAACTAACGAACGTAATGAGGTGATTGTATTGCTAACGCCTCAGATTGTAGATGATTCAGAGCGCTCCTCTTTTGGCTATAATTACAGCCCTAGCCCTGAAGTGCGGCAAATGCTAGAACGTAGTGGTTTACAGCTGCCCAAGCGTTAAGGCTTTGAAAAAGTGGGAGTAGAACTTGTGAGCGACGGTGTACACACAAGTCATATAATCATCCAAAAATCTGGGAAAACCTCACCCTGCCCTATCGGGCATCCCTCACGCCAGGTGCTACAACGGTCAAAGCTCGCCGGGGGAAGCTTCCCCCGGCAGACTTTGGGGGAACCC
>NZ_CAWPKW010000226.1:0-57107 GCF_963888615.1 Brasilonema octagenarum UFV-OR1
AGCGTGTCCCTTTGGGACTTACGCGTAGCGTCTCCGCAGGAGATACCCGAAGGGCGTTGGTTTCCCTCCGTAGCAAACTTTCCAAGACGAATTTTGAATTTTTTTACTGTTCTGCTTCAACAGGACGATCATCTGGCACAAACTCTGCTGGAGTGGTGTCCACAGCGGGTTCATCGGGTTCTAGACCTGGCAGAGGAAGTTCTAAATTTGGACCTCTGCGAATAATGCGGCTACCAAAGTACAAAACCGCAACAAACAAAATGCTGTAGACAACAGTAAAGCCAGTGAGTGAGGCTAAGACATTGCTAGCAGGTATATTGGATGCCCCATCAACCGTGCGAATCTGCCCGTAAACAATCCACGGCTGTCGTCCCACACAACGCACAATCCAGCCGGAGTCTACGGCTATGTATCCTAAAGGAGCCGCAAAAACCCACGCACGCATCAGCCAACGCTGTTGAGTAATATTCTCAGCAGAGAGTTTACCACGTAACCACTGTAAGACACTCAATAGCATTAATCCGGCGAAGAAAAACCCAATCCCAATCATGATGCGGAAAGCGTAGTAAATTAGACCAATCATGTGAGGACGGTCTTCTGGTTTCCACTCACTCAATCCGCGTACTGGGTATGTGAGTTTTTGCTTAAATTCCAGAATATATCCAAGGGCATTGGGAACGGTAATTTCCCAGTCATTTTTCTGTGCTTTGTCGTTGGGTATAGCGAGCAAACTCCAATCTGCAGATTGTCCAGCAGGTGTCGTTTCCCACTGCGCTTCCATTGCAGCAAGTTTTGAAGGTTGGTAGTGATAGACTTGTTCACCACTCAAATGCCCGATGTAAATCTGCAATGGTGCAACGGCGATCGCCGCAGCCAATGCTATCTTCAAAGACTTGGAAAAGAAAGCTTCGTGACGACGATTGAGAATATACCAAGCGCTAATTCCACCAATGACAAACAAAGAAGTCTCCAATGTGGCAAAGAACATATGGAGGACACTGTTTTTCATGAACGGGTTGGCGATCGCCGCAAAATAATCATGAACAATAAACTTACCATTAACAAGTTCCCCACCAGCTGGGGTTTGCATCCAAGAGTTTGCAGTTAAAATCCACAGAGTTGATAAGTTTGCGCCAACTGCAACCAGGATGGTAGAAACGTAGTGAATGATAGGATTGACGCGTTCCCAACCAAACAGCATAATACCCAAGAAAGCAGCTTCTAGCATAAATGCCCAAGAAGCTTCAAACCCAATCACACTGCCAAAAAAGTTACCAGCTGCTTCCGAAAACCGTGACCAATTGGTGCCAAATTGAAACTCCATTGGGATGCCCGTTGCGACACCAATCCCAAAATTCAGGACGTAAAACTTAGACCAAAAACGGGCATGGTAGTAGTAGTCAGGATTACGAGTTTTCAGCCACACCCCCTCAACAATAACCAGATAAATTCCCATACCTGTGGTTAGGACAGGCCAGAGCATATGGAATAATGCAGTTAGGGCAAACTGCATACGTGATAGCACAACTGAATCCAACAAAAATTCCACAAGCTACCCCCTATAATCAGCCAAAATCTATAGATAGATTCCAATGTAATGGTATTGCAACAATCCTTTACAGTGCGTTTTTTGAGAAAATTTTAATGTTTGACAAGGTGTCATTGATTTGTGCATCAGCGCGATATTTTCTTTGAAGGCTGGCAATCTGTAGCAAAGCAGCAGCGCTAGCTCGCCTCTGGAAGTCGGCGTATCGCTAATTAGAGGGACAGTGAAGTTGATTCAGTAGTTGCAGTTAAATAAAGTAAGATTTGAATTAACGGTTGTGTTTGGTGAACAGTCCGAGCAGTCAAAACGGTTGTGTTGCACTCATTCACGCTTATTAGTTAAAAAATGCTGTTTAGAACTTTAGGTTAACAATAATGGATAGACGAACCTTACTTAAACTCTTTGGATTTGGGGCGTTGGAAATTTCGTTCGGTGCCAGTTTCCCATCGTTGGCGTCTGCGGCTGTTGGAAAGGAAGTTAACTGGGGCTATATCGGAGAAAGCGGTTCCCAGAATTGGGGCAACCTGTCTCCCGAATTTCAACTGTGCAAAACGGGAATCCAGCAATCGCCAATTGATTTGCAGGGAGCGGTCGCAGCGGGACTGTCACCGATTGAAATTGATTATAAGCAAACTCCTCTACGAATCGTCAATAACGGTCATACCATCCAAGTGAACTATGAACCAGGAAGCTCAATTAAGCTGGACGATCAGACCTATAATCTGGTGCAATTTCACTTCCATGACCCCAGTGAACACACCATTGATAAAAAACCATTTGACATGGAACTGCATCTAGTGCATCGCAATGAGGCTGGTGCATTAGCTGTGATTGGAGTGTTATTGAAGCAGGGACAACACAATGCTGCCTTGCAACCGATCTGGGACGCATTCCCAAATCGCAACGAACCGGAGCAACTAGTGAAGACAGTGAAGGTAAATGCAGAGCAATTTTTACCAAAAGACCGAAAGGTTTACCGCTACTTTGGCTCTCTGACGACGCCACCCTGCTCCCAAGGAGTGAACTGGATTGTGATGCAGCAGCCTATTGAAATCTCACAAAATCAAGTCCAACGATTTGCTGACTTAATATCCATTGATGCCAGACCTGTGCAACCCCTAAACAATCGCTTTGTGTTGCGTTCAAGTTGAAAGCCCTAGAAACGATCGGCAATTTTTAAAAGGCTGGTGATAACAAAAGAGTGCAGCGTTGGAGGCGATCGCTTCCGTCTACTAGGTTTGCGGTGCTTTACTAGACTAGGATAAAAAACAACATTGATTGTGAAAACTGTATGGAAAACTGGATCCTTTGTGAAGATTTCAGAGTATATGTAGGTGAGGGGAGTGTGATCAATCATCCCGTACCGGGCTACCAAGAGCGCATTTTACCAACGGTCAATCGCTATCAACGCAATGATGGAGGTTATATTGCAATTTACTCCCGCAATCCTAGTCAGGGCGTTTACAGCGTTGGAGACGGCATTTATGTCATTGGACAAATTCGTTTACGAGGAAAATACATTGGCAGAATTTTTCACCCTGCTGGCTATGAGGAACAAGATATCACTGCTGTAGAGGAGTTTAAGCGACTGGCAGACGAAAATTTCTCCGTTTGTGAGGGAGAGTGTTGGGCGGGAGGTGATACGGGAGGGTGGTTTGGTATTTCTTAGGTAGTGATGCTGCTGGATAAAAAGCTCATTTCTTTGTCCCGATGCGTCACCTCAATACTTGTGTTATGCGTGAAGATAGTAACATATAAAACATTGAAGTATGCCATTCCAGAAAAATAATAAACTTGGTGCAAAATCTTTTAATGAGGAACCTTTTGACAAGTCACCAGTGTCATTCTGTGTGCGTAAAGGTGTCAAGGAAAAGCTCAAAGCCATCCCTGACTGGCAAGAACGGCTAAGAAAACTTGTTGATGAATTAATAGATGATGTGGGAGATAGCTGCCAATGAATGGCTAGTCTTGTCGAGGTTATTGGCGGCTTAGGACTAGCTCGTGATCATACAAGTGCGTGTCAAATCAAATCCTATTGATTGTTGACAATTGCGATCTTGTAAAATCAGGAGTTTCAGAGGGCGATCGCTTTTAGTGCAACTTACTTGTTAGGATTTGCGGCGGTTGGTGCTAAATCTGATAGATTCTTACAAAGATCGGGATGACTGCTTTTCTTGCTTGTTAGACACATTTAACAAGTGGATAGTTCTATCTACTGCTTGAGTTGCTATGAGTGTGCCATTTCGGTTAAATGTGAGACTGTTAACTTTGGGTAGAAGTTGTGCAAGTTCTTGCAATTGATCTGGCTGTTGTTCTTGCAAAGTCCAAAGACGAAGAGTACCATCAGCACTCGCAGTAGCAAAAACTTTACCATCTGAGCGAAAATTGAGACTGTTGATATTACCATTATGTGCTTTGATTTCCCTCATATTCTTAGTGTTCAAGTCCCATAAGCGTATAGTACCGTCATTGAATCCTGTAGCAGCAAGCTTGTTACTATCTCGGCTAAAGTGAGTCTCGAAGTTCTGACCTGGCAACTTTTGCAACTCGTTTTTTTGCCAATTCCACAAAGAACTTTCACTAGCCACGGTGGTTGTAGATGAACCGTAGACAATTACGGCTTGCTCAAGATTGGGACTCAGGACTACTCCATCAACCTCTGCTTCCAGTTTTTTGGTTTGACCTAACTTTCGCGACAAGGAGTCAAATACACTCACAGTTTTACCATCTGGAGTTGTAGTAAAGAACAATAACTGACCATTGCGTTGGAAACCTGCTTTGATGATTTTGTTTTGAGGTATCTGAAATTGCCGAGATTGGTTGTTAGATAAATTCCATAAATGGGTAATACCGTTTTGGGCAACGCTCACAAGTTGACTGCCATCTTGGTTAAAACTGAGGCTTGTAATCGCACATTCTTCGCATCGATTTCTTTGTAATACTTTTTGAGGAACGAGATAACCCACGGGTCCCTCTTGATTGTCTAAAGCTTCCAAAGCGATTCCATGTCCAGCAAAGTAAAAGAGGACGCGATCGTCTTTAGTTACCGTCACTTTTTTGTTGTCCAGAAATATCTGTCCTTTTTTAAAATTTTCAATTAATTCCCTAAGCTTTTTGAGGGTAACGCGTTGATTTAATAGCAACTGGACTTGATACTTATTTTGCGCTTGATATTGCTGTTTGAGATGTGTATGTTGATCTTGGATAATTTGAGCTAGTTTGAAAGCATCTGGAGCTGCCGTTTCTAGCTTTGGGATGCCATTTTCATAATTATTAATACCGAGAATGATAGCGAAACTACGGTTAAAATCATGTTTTGACATAAATGTACTTTAATACAGTTCCGTGACTATCAAGATTTTCATGCGATCGCTTTTACTGCAACTTACTTGTCGGGATTTGCGGCGGTTGATGGTACATCGTCACACAGATGGCGATCGCTTTCATCAACGTTGGGGTGATTCTTCAGATAGTCGCCTACCCATTCGCACCCTCGCACCAATAATTCATCCAGGTCTTCAATTTGCCACAGTGCTGCCCGCCACAATCCTGGAGAATCATTGGTTCCATAAGTAAATCCCACAGTTACCAATTGTTTGCTATCTGGGCTAAACGCCATGCTTTCAACCCAATCAAACCCCTTAAATTCTGCTAGCTGCTGACCGGATAAATCCCATATACGAGCAGTACCATCGTTACCAGCAGTAGCAAGAAGACTTCCATCTGGGCTGAAAATAACTTGATTGACTTTTCCTAGATGACCTTTAAACTCTGCTAATTTCTCGCCTGAGAGATTCCACAAACGGACTCCATTAGTTGAGCCATCTAAACCAGCAGTAGCGATTAGATTTCCTTTAGGACTGAAAACCACACTGAAAGTCTGAGTTGTATTAGCCTCAATTGGATTTGGCAAAATTTCTTTACGTTGTTTCCAATTCCATAGGCGAACCGTTCCACCCACAGTAGAACTAGCAAGTAGATTACCACTGGGGTCAAAAGCAGTAGCTTGCACCCAATTGGGAACTATGTTCCCTTCTTCCGGGGCAGGACCTTCAGGAAATGTCACTAATTGCTCTCCATTACGACTGCGAACAGTAATAGTGTTATCGCCACCAATAGCTAGCAAATTACCATCTTTACTTAAACTGAGTCCTTGGAAAAAAAGACCGTAGTTTTGTTGAGTGAACGTACCCTGACTGTATCCGATGTCATTTCCTTTAAATGTATCTAACTGTTGCTGATTCTCTAAATCCAGCAAATGAATAGTGCCCTTGTATTCACTAACAGCTAGTAAATGGTTATCAGCACTAAAATGAAGTTCTGATATATCAGTAAACTGTTGTGGAAATTGTGATACTTGTTGTCGCTTTCTCAAGTTCCATAGAATAATTCTTTGACTATCGCTAACTGCTAGTAGCTGACCATCTGAACTAACGCTGATCTCGCTAACATCATCTAGGCTAAGTTCTGCTAACTGTTTTCCTTCTAGGTTTTGCCAGATTCTGAGAGTAGCATCAATACCGATAGTAGCCAACTGCTTTCCATCAGGACTAAAACTGATATCTTTAATTCCATTTTGGTTAGCGTTGAATTTAGCTAACTGATTACCCTTTAAATCCCATAAATAAACAGTATCGTCTTGATATCCAGCAGCAGCGAGAAATTTGCTATCTGGACTAAAACTTATGCTGACAGGAATATTTGAGTTGAAGAAGGGAAAATCTTTGATCTCAACTATTTTCTTTTTGGAATCGACGTTCCATATGCTGATAGTATCACCAGCAGTACCAGTTGCTATGAGCTTACCATCGGGGCTAAACGTGTCATAACCTATTCCTTCGTCAGGGAATTCAGCTAACTGAGTTCCACTTTCTAAATCTCTCAATTTATTATCACTGAATATCATCAACCTCCCATTTGAGCCGAGCATCACCTGGTTAATGATTCCAGGTTGCTTTAAGTCCTTTCCTACTTGTTGTCCGTTCAAATTCCACCATTTAACTACTTCATCAGTACTAACAGTAATAAGCTGCTGACTATCAGGGCTAAAGCTGAAACTCCAAACCTGCCCTCCTACATTAAATGGTTTAAATCCAGACAATTGTTTACCGGTTCGATCCCATAAACTAACTGTACCATCAACTTGAGCTATAGCTAACAGCTGACCATTGGGACTAAAAACTACTTTATCTGAATCATTCGGAATGTTGAGACGATTTCGTTCTTTGACTCCATACATCGTCTTTTGTAGTGTTCGTCTCACTTGAGCGCATAGTTCAGCATCTTTCCAAAATGAATACTTAAGTTGTAACTTCTTGAGTTCTTTTCCCGCCTTGACAGCTTCAACTAGTGCTTCCAACTTTTGATTTGCAGCCAAAAGAGCTTCAGCGGCTCTATAGAGTATTCTTATAATCTGTTTTTTATCCTTAATATCTTCTTCGTCTCTTTTGACAATACTGCTTTTGACAAATTCCATCTCTAGTTGATTAAGCCAGTTCTCCTGTGAATTCTTAATCACCTCTTGTAGCAAATCGAGACGAGGATTAGTATTCCACAGATAACTTTCAGGTCGTTCCTCATTGTGCCAATCATTAGCCGCAGGCGTTAGCCGCTGTTGCAAAATTAAATTTTCTTCCTCATCTTTTTTCCACTTCAGCATCTTATCCCAACCCTGCACCAAAGCATCATGGGCTGGTTCTACATAAGGTTCACCTTGAGAATTAGAACCTTCAACGATTAAGCGAGTTTCAGACAAACGTTGGATGACCGTATTTACTCGCTCAGTTTCATCCTTATCAGGATACACCAGTTCCGACTTGGGAACCTGTCGCCGTGCTAACTCCCTACCCTGCAATGAAATCATCCGCAGCATGATCCAACGCACTGTATTTTGATAAGCAACATCTTCTGCAACTAAGCGATCATATTCTTGATTAGCACGCTTAGTCAAAGAACCAACGACTCTTCCCAATTCTTTGTAATCTTCCTTTGTTAAGGCACGATTATCTCTTCGTTGTTCCAAATACTTCAAGTACAATTCACTAAGGGTGAAAGAAAGCAAAGGTAAAGCACCTGGCATTTGTACGACTTCATTGATAAGTTCATCTACCAAGCTGGGAGGATCAAAGTACACCACTTTTTCTGATGGGGGTTTCTCAATTGCTTCTCGTAACTCATCCTGAGTCATGGGTGGTACAACAAACCGAGCATCATTCCAAAAGTCTTTGAGAACAGAATTTTGAAACTGCGCTTCAAAGTCGAGTCGCAGGGTAACAACTACATCGATATGTTTTGAAAATTTGGCAATTGCATTTTTAATTAATTTCTGAAACTGTTCTCGTTCTTGGTCATTATTACACAGAGTTATCAACTCTTCAAACTGGTCAATTGGCAGTAATAATTGAGTTTTGGGGTCAGCCTTACACCTGTTTTCAACAATAGTTGCTAAAGCGTATTCATCTTTTGCCAGTTCCTCAGCAGTGATTGCAGTTGCAATTGGTGAACACACTTGTGCTAGTGCTTGCAAGGGATTTTCCCCTGGTCGCATCGGTTGTAAAATCTGAAACTGATACTCCTGACAATGACGCAAGCGCGGTAAAAAACCAGCTTTCATTAAACTAGATTTTCCTGTTCCAGAAGCACCCAATACCACTGTCAAAGCGTGCTGTTCAGAAACCACATGCTGATAAAGCTGTTTGATCAGATTTTCTCTTCCAAAAAATAAGCTACTATCTTTTTCGTCGTAAGATTGCAATCCTCGGTAGGGATTATTTTCTACGTTAAGTGGTGGTGCATCAGCCAATTTATCTCGCTCAAAATTAGGCAACAAAAAGATGAATTCGCCTTTATCATGTTTTTTGAGCGGACAAAAACCAGGGGTTTGTCGCTTGTAGTGTTTTTCTGTAAGAATTTCAACCTGATCCCGCAAATATGAGTAAAGCTCAGTTGCGGTGATGATACCATCTTTATTAAAGTCGGGACCTTCATCAGGTCCCCCACGTAAAGCATCAAAAAGAGCTTTGGCAAAGGGAGAGTGAATCTCATCCCCGTCGATAACTGTCCCGCGCTGTCCCAAAGAATCCAAAGCTTTTTGATCGTCAGCCGCTGAAGTAATGACTTGCCAAGCTGCATCACTAATAAAGCGATCGTAGCGTTCTTTATAAACTGTGACTTTGGGCACAATGTTTCGCTTGAGGCTTCCCCAACGAAAAGCTCCAGCAAAGCAGCAATCTAGAATTGCTAACATATGCCGACACGGAAGTGCGTTCAAAGCATCATGTAAATCTTGCATCGGCAAGTAGGTGCTTTTATCATCAGTGGCATCTTGAGGGATGAGGTAACCTACTGGTCCATCTTCATTATCCATAGCATTGTCAGCTATTCCATGTCCAGCAAAGTAAAAGAGGACGCGATCGTCTTTAGTTACCGTCACTTTTTTGTTGTCCAGAAATATCTGTCCTTTTTTAAAATTTTCAATTAATTCCCTAAGCTTTTTGAGGGTAACGCGTTGATTTAATAGCAACTGGACTTGATACTTATTTTGCGCTTGATATTGCTGTTTGAGATGTGTATGTTGATCTTGGATAATTTGAGCTAGTTTTAAAGCATCTGGAGCTGCTGTTTCCAGCTTTGGGATGTCATTTTCATAATTATTAATACCGAGAATAATAGCGAAACTACGGTTGAAATTATTTTTTGACATAAGTATACCTTTTAAGCCTATGAATGCAAAGGTGAGAAAGGCAAAAGTAAAACAATAGAATGTCTACTTTTGCCTTTTTGCTGTTTACTTGTGTTGTCTAAGAGCTGCAACCAAAGCCTCTAAACCAACTTCTGTGAATTCAGTACCGAAGTAACTCATGTGGTCGCAAGCGACTTCTTGAATAAAGGGCGTTGGCGAAGCCCGCCGCAGGCTTCCCTTGCCTCCAAATGGAATACTCGTAATACTATCCACAGTCACTGCAACATCATTTGGTACACCAAAGAAAGGCAAAGCTACAACTTTCTTAAATAAACTTTTTTGTAGCCGTTCTAGTACATTCGATTTTTTTGCTGATTGTTGCTCTAATGCTGCCGGAATGATAGAGGTATTGCCAGCGATAATTGAGTAGGAAATGCCAGGATCGTCACTTGCGGCGAGAGATTTGATAACATCAGAAGCAGGGTTCATCTCGGCTAAAGCGATCCTAATATTTTTTTCTAAAGCGCCCATCAGCATAGCCACGACTTTTGCAGGCCAAGCAACTGTAGAAAGACCGTTAAGCGCGATACCCAAAGTGAGTTTTACCCAATCTTCCACAACTGACCAAGGAGAACCTGCATTTGGTGTACCCAACATAAACAGGTGTTGGACAACTTTATTTCCTCCTTTTTGCTCAATAAACCAACGAGATACCAAACCACCCATTGAGTGAGCGATGATGTGCAGTTCTTTACCGTGATTTTCTCCCAAACCCACATCTATGAGTCGCTGTTTCAAAAATTGAGCATTTTGCTCAATTGAAGTATTCAAGTTTTCGTAGTCAAAGGTGAGAACTACGTCGTAAAGTTCACTGATAGAATGCTTTTGTCCATCCGCTTGCGATACCGGTTGTTTAATGTTGTTCACTAAACTCTCAGTATCGCCAATAATGCCGTGGATGAACAGGGCAATCCGTTTTGCTTGCGCCACTCGCTGCTGAACATCAGCCGCATCCCGTTTATAAGTTACTTTTTTGTCGTCTCCCACAAGAGCCACAGCTAAAATGGGATACTGAAATTTCCGCCCGAAATTCTGGCTGATAACTTTTTCAAAGAAGATGCGAATAGCTCCTTTCAGGCTGCGTTCTCCCTGACTAACTGGTGCTGGTAATTGTTCTAGGGTAATTTCTGTTTTGCCGTCTTTCGTTGTACCGTTACCTAAGGGCAAATAAAACTCACCGTCATAGCCGATAGGAAGAAGGTATTCATTGTCTGCTAGAGGAACATCAACTAATAATTTCAAAGGTTCATCTGGGGTGACAACTTTGTGGTCTGCAACATCAGTCAGTTCCAGTACACTTAATCCAGGGTCAGTACCCCGGCTTTTCGTAAATTGGAAAGGTCGAGTCACTTCTGGGTTTTCCCGCAGGATCGGAGGGACAATTTTATTTCCCAAATCTCGGCTGACTTGCGGTGTGGTTGTGAGGCGAGCATTCGCTACTAAACTCTTATGCGGCTGTAATTTGACGCCTGCGTCTAATTGTTGTTCTTGTTTCTGAGAAACTGGGGTAGATTCTAAGGGGCGGTCTGTGGTGATTGTAATTTCCTCAGCGTACCAATCGTCAAACCTAACTGCGGCACTTTTGCGAATATTACGATTTTGAGTGCGATTCATCAAACGATCAAGGCTACTTTGATTTGAGGAATCGATATCTCTTGATGCAGGTGGTCGAGGAGCATCAAGTTTCTCCTGAGTTAGCAATTTGGCGTCAAATTCTTCGTTGCTAACTATCAATTTTATAATGTCTTTGTACTCGGTAATTCCTTGTTTCCATAACTCGTCTGGGACTTCTAATATCAAGTCTTGTCCATCTAGAGCCAGAGCTTGTTCTCCTGGTTTCAGCCTGACGCTACCTACTTCTTCAAAAAATGGGGCACTAATAGCGAAATCGTCTGAAAGATTGACCAGGGCAAAGTAAAGTGGATTTTGACTATTATTGGTGAGTTTGAGTTTAAATTCAGGTGGTTGCCAATAAGCGTCGTTATACTTGTACTGCAAACGCATCTGTTTTGATAGAGATACATCATCCTTAAAGATGAGTTCCATCTTCACGTCACCAGCTTTAATCTGAGTCGCTGCAGTATTTGAGAGTTGAGCAATTGTTGTCCAACGGGCAATATGTTCTAGGCGTTTAATTGCCTTTTCTGCATTTTCTGGGGTATAACCATCAATTTGCTCTACAAGAGGTCGGTCATCTGTCGGTCTGGCTATCAAATATTGCTCATTGCGACACAACAGGCGAAACTGGGCTTTGGTAAGTTCTTGCTCTTCGCGGATATAGGGTGAGGGTTGGTTATTATTAGGTCCAGCTATTTTGAGTGCGTCACGAGCTTGAGTGACTCCCGCTTCATCTCCCTCAAAATATACTCCTAAAGGGGGTAGCGGTAAACTGGTAACAACTGCCTTAAAAGTGCGATCAGCAGTCAGGGTTTGCACATCTTCGATATCTATCTTACTCTTGGTTGGTAATACCTGAGTGACTTTTGCTGTACCAACAGACTTTGACGGATCACGCAAATTGTCGATATTGGCGTCAAAGGGAAATAGTGCAAGTAACGTCGCTTCGCCGTCTCGTGGTGGTTGAACTCCGTGGACAGCACCGCCTTCAATCACCCAACCATAGCTTTTGTCATTCTTAACAATAAAGTAAGGTTCAAGTTCGGCGATCGCTCCATCTAGGAAAAATTTGTTGTCATCCTCTGGATAATTCACTTCCAACTGAGGAGACTGATCCCCATTCACACTGCGTACTAAGGCATTTGTGCGTCCAAACAAATCTCGATAAGTCAGCTTTCCGTTCGCTTTGGACAATGTATCCATTAAAAAATAAGAGAAACGACCCCGGTGTTGACCATTTCCTTTATACTCTTTTGCTGTTTCGTAGTCTCGACAAGCTGCTAAAAGAACATGACGACCTTTGGGTATATTCCAGCCTGTAGGGTTATCTTCAGGTTTTACCTTACGAGTCCCTAAAAGTCGATTCAAATCATCCAGCGTAAAAATAAAACTATCAAGTGGGCGTTCTCGCTTGTCTGCAGGCAAACGACGTTCCTTCGTCTGTTGCATTGGGTCTCTTGTGCCAGAACCAGAGTGGCAGCAGTCCATAATAATGGTCAGATGGGGGTTCTTTTGTGCTACTTCTGCAATCAATGCTGCCAATTCTTTATCTGCCAAATCCCAACCGCCTTCAGTACGACTGTCATAACAGACTAAAGTCTCATCAAGATGGTCTGGTTCTAGTTGCCAAAATTCTTTTGGTGCTAACTCCTGGGAACCATGACCACTGTAATAAAAGAGAACTATATCATCTTGCCCAGCTTGATTCAAATGCGAACGGAAGCCATCAATAATTCCCTTACGGGTTGCTTGTTCATCTTTGAGCGTTTGTAAATGGAGTTGGTATTCTTGCTTATCAAAGCGTTCTTTTATATACTCTTCTATTGCTGTAATGTCATTAATGCAGCCTTGTAAACAGTGATTTGGATTGGGATAATTGTCGATACCAACTAATAAAGCATAGAAATGACGAATCATGATTCTTTTTGTCTCCTAAAACTATAACGTCTCAATTAACAGCTCAGATAACGGTGTTTTTTGACTTTACCAACAGGCGGATTGAATTGAAAATCAAGTTACGCATGAAAATTCTGGCACTTTCTGCTTTATTTTTATATAGTTGTCCGCTGATAGAACTTATGCACTGTAGAATCGGGTAAGCTCTAAGCCACTGATAAGTGACGCCCACTATAATGAACTTCCCGCCAGCTTTTACTTAGTACCTTTGAATTATGCAAATATAGCAATTGCCAGGTAGATTAGGACATGAACTAATGAGAAAATACTGACACCACAAAACTTTCAAGACTGTTCCCTGCACTGCACTGAGCGTAGTCGAAGTGTTCCCTGCTATATTTGAAATAATGACAATGCCCCACGTTAGAGAAGCAACATTAGATGACATCCCGCAGCTTTGTGATTTGCTGACTATTTTGTTTACTCAGGAAGCAGACTTTCAACCAGACAGCGCCAAGCAATCACAGGGATTACGCCAAATCATCGAACACCCAGAAGTCGGACGTATCCTTGTTCTCCACGATGGTTCGACTGTCATCGGTATGGTTAACCTTCTGTTCACTATCAGTACGGCTCTTGGAAAACGTGTTGCTATCCTGGAGGATATGATCGTTCATCCAGACTGGCGTGGCGGTGGTGCTGGATCTACTCTCTTGAAGGAGGCGATCGCGCTTGCACAAGCATCTGGTTGTTCACGTATCACTTTGCTAAGCGATCGCCTCAACTCCTCAGCGATTCGTTTCTACCAGCGACATGGTTTCACGCTTTCTGATATGGTTCCTTTGCGCCTGCTGTTTCCCGAATAAGCAAGCAGCCATAGAGTCAACTGATAGACTCTAAGTCACTGATGGGTGTCACCCACCATACAGTAACTTACTCACTTACGGTAAACTCAACTGCGGATATTAATCTGGAGTCTGCGTATGCTTATTCTCGATGCTCCTCAAGTTGAAGTCATCGTTGGAGAAAATGCGGTTCATATTTCTCAACTGCCGAAAGTATGGCAAGATATTGCACTAGGAAAGGCTGGTGTCGGACTGGCAAATCCACAGACTTATGTTGAGATGGCGCAGTTGTTTCAATACAAGTTGCAGCAGGGAGATGTTGACTTATTCAACGAACGCCCGGAACTTGCTCACCTCAAGCCATGCTTTAAAGAGCTGTTTGGATTATTGGCGCGGGAGACACTTGAGTTCTACGGGCAAGATTTTAAAGTTGAGAGATATCCAAATTTTGAAGCAATTTTACGTGAATTTGAGTCAAAGGGAGTAGAGTACTCTAACGAAGTTAAGGTTGCTCGTATTTGTCTGGAACTGTTTAATGAGTTCGATTATGAACTTCCCGCCAGCTTTTACCTGGTACATCTTGCTCCTATTTACCGAGAGACTGTTTTTGAAGAACGGGCTTTACGATTTGATCCCCGTGATACAGAACATAAGCGCGGTTGGGATGCTGTCCTTCATGCTGGAAAAGTATTCGCTGTGCAGATGAAGATACAAAGTATTGCTTCTAAATACGGTTTGACATATCAGCACGGTTGTGGTTGTGAATCCCACTTATCTTCTATTGATATGTCACTCGGAGCGTTTGACTATCAATTAAATACTGAAAAGCGTCAGCGATGGATTCGCAGTTTTATTTGGACAACATGGTATGAGTATGCATTTTTCCCAATTGTACCTAATACTAGATATTTGGTGTAATTACTGAGGTGCACAGACTAGATGTCTGAACGGCAGGAGCCGGGGTTTTTGGCTCGATGAAGTACACGAAGCTAGGATATCCATCCGTTTCGATTTCCTCCCAGTCAAACACCATCCCCGCTTCCTGCACGACACGCACAGATGCCAGGTTCTCCGGCGCGATAGTTGCGAGTACTCGCCTCAGCCCACATTGCTTGAGACCGTAAGCAAGCATGGCTGGCACAACTTGGCGTAGCCTTGCCCCCCACCAACGTTGCCCGAAGCCATAGATGATCTCCGGCTCGCTTCGCTCCGGATCATAGATAATTCCGCAACATTTTATGAACTCTCCAGTGTCCTTTGCGACGATCGCCAAGGCACCAAAGCCCTTTTGTTATGTAAGATTTGTAGCGAAAAACATGTTCAAAGCGCCTAACGCATTGCTATATAACATGGTGCGTTAGGCACTAACCGTAACGCAACGGCAATAAAGCCAGAACTCAGAGCGGCGGCTTGGGCCAATCTGAAGTTCGGTGGGGAGGAACATCCACAAGCGCGCATCTGCCTCCCCTACTTAAGATTTACTTTATAAATCAACTCTAAGTGCATAAGTTGGTTTTGCTGGATTTTATTTACTCACATCTTGCACCTAACCGGGTAAACCCGCAAAAGGCAAATAAAGAGCGCAAAATATCACAGTAGATGAATAGTGAATATTAAGTGTATAAAAGTGATTAATTGAAAAAAAATTAATCGCATTACTACATAGTTAGCTTCAAAAACAGATTCTTTCATTAATGAAAATGCCTGAGTCCCTTTATCAGCTAGATTCGGTGCATTGCTTGACATAATTACCTCTCATTGCTGTAAAATAAGCCCTCTTTGACCATAATCATCTGATTGAATGTCCCGTTTCAACATCATTTCCGTGTATTACACCGTAGGTTTAACCTGAATATCGCTTTTTTACCATGTATGACACGGCTGAGCCTGAGATCATGTAACCGCCTCTGAGTGAATTCAATTTCCTTGCATGTAACACACGGAAAAACCTTTTTTCCCTTGTAGCGTGCAATACACCGTTAATTTAAAAGTTTTCGCCAAGTATTACACGGTACATGCACAATCAGGTTGTTTCCTTGGACATCGATTCGTAAGAGAATTAATTTTTACCTATTCGCTTACCACCATACGCACACCCCTCTCCACAACATGTCTTACAGATTAGAGGAATTTGGTGCACCATCAGCGATCGCCTTATTCCTTTCCCTTCAAGGCATTAATTCCTCTCACCCTTCAATGCAGGAGCGAACGTACAGTAATTAGTACCCGTCACCTCACTTAACCAATCTGCCACCTTCCTTCCGTTCCATAATCCTCTATCCGGTGCTTTTTCTTGTAACACCTGCCATAACTGTGCTTGCTGCATATCATCCACTAGGGGTTGTGTGCCTTGGTTTGACTTTCTGCGATCGCCGTTTAGCGTTAAGTGTAAATACGGTCGGGATTGAAACTCTTTAGTTGCCGCTTGGGCTTGTGTTTCTTCGTTATAGTTATACTTTCGGTGGGCAATACTAGCACTTCGTGGATCGCAGTAGCTGCATTTCCGCCTGTTTGGGTTCCCCCGCCAAAAACAAAAATTCGATCACCAACAGCCGATGCTCCCAATCCATGTCGTGGGGTGGGCAAGGGCGGCAATGCTTTCCAGACATCGGTTTTGGGGTCGTATACCCAACTTTCGGCGAAAACTTTCTGCTCTGGAACCCACTGTTCACCGCCAAAAACGTAAAGCTTGCCGTTCAGCGAGGTTGCAGCAAGACCACCTTGAGCTTGAGGCATAGGCTCAAGCGTCTCCCAACGATCAAGCTTCGGATCGTAAACCTCAAGATTTGGCACATTGACAAACCGCGTAGTGCCATCCGCATTCTTGATAAACTTGCGACCACCAACTACGTAGATTTTTTCATCAATTACAGCTGACGCTGCACTATTTCGCGGTGTCGGTGCATTGGCGCGGGTTGACCAACGCCTCGTCGTCGGATCAAATACTTCGTTTCGCACGCTGTCGATGTGGTCATTGAAAAGCCGAGCGTCCTCAGTGGCTCGAACGCGTCCGCCAATCAGGTATATTTTATCGTCAACTACTGCGGATACGCCCTCTGCGCGAGCCGCTGGCAGGTCAGTGCCTTTGGTCCAAGTATTAGAGGAAGGATTGTATATAAACATCGTAGGCTGTGCGCGCCAGTCCGGAAATCCTCCTGTGAAACCGCCAACACCGTAGAGCAAACCATTGACTGCCGACAGCGTAATGTGATGGCGTGCTTCAGGTAGCGGTCTCAATACTGTCCACGCATCATTGACAGGATCATAAGACTCGAAATGATCTGAAAACTCAGTGTTTGGGCTGAGTAAACCGCCGACTACGTAAATTTTTCCGTTCAAAACTTCTGGATAAAGCTCTTGCCGAGCTATTGTTGGCGGTGCAGCTTCGGTCCAATACGGTAGCTGGCTTTGCGCTTGACTTAGTACGGGCGACCATAGCGTAATGACCGCAAAGATCGGGATCGACAGGGAAAGCAGATATCTAAATGGCATAATACAGACTCCATTACTCGAATATTTTTAAGCTAAGTTGAATGCACCAGACTCAACCGATTGGACGTGGATTTGGCAGGCGAACCAACCCGTTGAACGTCTTGCCAGGATACCAGGGCGTTTGGAGAAGTTTCTCAAAACCAGGAAGGCTTTCCATATGTTTCACCATCCGGGTACGCATTGACTTATCTGGTAGCGATCCTCTTAATGCCCCCATATTCTCAACAACATGATTTGGGTTCGTAGTCGCGGGAATCGCACAGGTAAGAGCAGGGTGAGAAATCACATACTTGAGAAAAAACTGCGCCCAGTTCTGACAGCCAATCTCGCTGGCAAAATCGGGTAGTGATTGCCCCTTCACCAATTCAAAAAGACGGGCTTTCTCAAAGGGCATATTGGCTAAGACTGCTGTTCCTCGCGCCGCCGCCGCCGGGAGAATTCTTTCTTCGACTTCACGCTGACGAATTGAGTAGCGAAGTTGAACAAAGTCCAGATCGCCGTTCTCGATCCACTTTTCAAGCGCAGCAAAATACAACGGATCGTGGTGGGTAACGCCCACGAAGCGAATTTTACCTTCTTTTTTCCATGCCTTTAGCAGGGGCAAAATCGCATCTACATTCACCAAACTATGAACCTGCATAACATCAATGCGATCGCGCGACAATCGCTTCAGTGATTGTTCAAACTGGCGCTGTGCCTGACTGGGATCGCCCAGATACTCGCCAGTTGCCCAGGTTTTGTTAGTAACAAACAGATCATTGGTCAAGCCGAGGGTTCTGGCAAATTCACTCACGTTCACCTCCGACATGCCGTAGAGTGGTGAGGTATCAACCACCCGTCCGCCTGCATCCCAAAAGCGGCGCATCACTTGCCCAAGACTCGCGCGGGGCTGATTAGACAAAGCATCAAAGGTCATAAATGTTCCTAGACCGATCGCAGGCAATTTCTCCTTTGTGCGCGGGATCTCTTTGGTGATGATCTGCGATGGTTGGTTTTGAGCAGGTGACGATGGTTGATTTTGGGTTTGATTCTGTGCCTGTGCCATCTTGGAAAGAGTAGGTGTCAAGGCAGCAGCAGCACCAAATCCTAACAACCCAAGTGCAGACCGACGGGAAACAATTCGCTTAATTGCTGGACGAGAATTATTATTGTGCATTGTATTACCTTGCGGCAAGCCGTTAGTCATTACCCCATTAGCTTTAACTTTTGTAGCTAGTTATGCTCATACTATGAGCCATACATAGGGTTTTCAATGCCTAAACCTCGCCTTGAATTGCCTAATCCTCCAAACAAGATTTTATGAATTGATGAAGTTGCGCTATGCTGATTGAGACAATCCTCAAATGAGTTGAAGAACTAGCATGGCGATTGAGATCGTTAACCACCGCGCACTAGACAATGAGTGTGAAAAATTAGCAGCATTAATCACTCGGCACACCAATGGTCAGGGGAATGGTTCTCATCCAACCGCGATCGACAAGCTGGAATTTAGACGAGAATCTTTTGTCTCCACACCACTTAGACGAGAATCTTTTGTCTCCACACCACTACATCAAGTCTGCGAACCTCTCTTGGTCATTATCGTTCAAGGCGAAAAAACAGTATTGTTAGGGGAAGAAACCTATCCTTATGGTGTGGCTCAATATCTGGTGATCTCAGTCGATCTGCCACTGAGCGCGTTTGTTGTCGAGGCGACTCCAGAAAAGCCCTATTTAGCCTTCAAACTGAAATTAGACTTACGCCAACTGTGTGATATTCTCGCAGAGACTAAGGCGATAGCTAGTAACAAAGAAAACTCTGTCAAAGGCTTATTCGTCAGCAATGCTGATGCACCGTTGCTCGATTGCGCGCTCAGACTAACCCGGCTCTTGGATACGCCACAGGATATCCCGATCCTGTCACCGATGATTATCCGCGAAATCTATTACCGCCTTCTCATGGGTGAACAAGGCGAAGCAGTTCGACAGATTGCCACATCGGGCAGTACGATGCAGCGCATCGCTAAAGCCATCAAACTCATTAACGCTAATTTTACAAAACTGATGCGGGTTGAGGATCTCGCTCGGCACGCCAGTATGTCTGCTTCCTCTTTCCATTACCACTTCAAAGCAGTGACCTCAATGAGTCCGTTGCAATATCAAAAGCAGTTAAGACTATTAGAAGCGCGTCGCCTGATGCTTACTGAAGATTCCGATGCGTCCAGTGCTGCTTATCGGGTGGGGTATGAAAGTGCCTCACAGTTCAGCCGTGAATATTCCCGTCTGTTTGGTGCGCCACCGATCACAGATATTGAACGTTTACGCATCGCTTGAGCAATGTGACGAATTACGTTAACGACGGAGGAGCGTCATTAGTAATTACGAATTGGAGCGTCCCTTGCGCGTCTCGTAGAGAAGCAACTTGACAATTCTCAAATTATCACTCCCGGTTCGCTCATTACTCAGTCAAATTGCCTTTTATCTAATTCCAGTTCAGCTGCCTTTTTTCCTAGAGAATTTGGTGCAGTTTGTACCTTCTTAAAGTGGGATGGCGATCGCTTTTTGTACATTGTTTAGTGCGATCGCGAAGCGGGCGCTCTGCACCATCGCCTCAGTCATCTATGGCAAAATGAAGCAGCGAATAGAGTTCATCACTTTTCTGTCTTTAGTTTTTGGGCTAATGGGTATTGGCTATTTATTAATTGGTCATTTTCCTCATTCAATCATTTTCTTTTGGGCATTGTAGAACACTTTCTTATGGTTTTTACCCCTCTTCTGTCACTTTCCGGAGTTAGCAAGTAGTAACGTGCGTGAAATTATCCAGAAGCATAACAGGGTTTAAATTGATTCATTGCACTAATTAATTGATTGAATCCCAGCAATAAATTAGAATTAGGGAAAATATGTATCCAGGGATAAATCAACCAAAATAGTAAGCTCTGCACAATATTCATCTATGGTGGCAACTGTTGGGTGAGCATAAGATTGGCAAATGTTTCAAGATTTGTAATTCTACATCCATTGCCCTACTTACCTTTGCGGGTTTTCTTTTTTTATTCTTTTATTCAGAATAACCGGAAAGTGACAGAAGAGGGGGTAAATAAAGGGGTGTAGGGTGTAGGGGAAACAAGCCACACCACTTGCGGGTGGGGTTTTAACCTACCTTAGGATACAGCGAAAAGTCTGAGCGGCGGCTTTACAAGCGTGCCATTTGTTTTTTAGGTATTAACGTCAACCAGTTTGTCCCTATCTTTTTGGACTGACGATCGCGGTTTTTTACGTCCAGACAGATCATGCAGCAAGCCCATAAGTGCGGGGACAACAGTGGGAGTCAATATCGTAGAAAATGCCAGACCGCCAGTCAGAACAATGCCTAATCCTTGATATAACTCTGAACCTTGACCTGGTAAAACTGCTAGCGGTAACATCCCCAACACACTAGTTCCAGCAGACATGAAAATAGCACGCAGGCGATCGCTTGTCGCATTATATAACGATGCATCATAATCTTCACCTGCTTCTTGAAGTTGCAAGGCGCGATCAACCAGCAGAATGGCGTTATTGACGACTACACCTGTAAGAATCACAAATCCTAAGGCTGTAATCATATCTAGTGCTACATTCATTCCCGGAATTCGGTTAGCAATTACCAGACTTAATAGTGCGCCACTCATACCCATTGGCACTGTTGCCATAATCACCACTGGGTAGAGGAATGAGCGATACAACGCTACGAGTAACAAGTAAGTAATCAAAATCGAAATTGTAAATGCAGTAGCTAATTGAGCAACGGTTGTTGCCAACTGATCTGCTGAACCCGACAGTTCCAGCCGAAAGCCTGTTGGGAGATTGGCACGCAGAGGAGCCAAAATTTCCTCTTCGGTACGTTCTACTAGTGTACTCAGAGGGGCAGTAGGTGCAAGGGAAACAGTGAGGCTAATTGATCGCTCCAAATCGACGTGGTTAATAGTATCGGCTCCAGTTGTTTCACTGACTTCGGCAATATCACCCAGTTGTACTTGTCGTCCCCGCGCATACAGTGACAATTGGCGCAATTGTTCTGGCGTTTCGACAGCGGTATTTTGCAGTTCCACTGAGACATCTAGTTCTTCTTTACCATCAATGTAATCGGAGGCAACCCGACCGCCTAATGCTGCTTCCACCATTGAACCAACTTCTGCTTCCGAGAGACCCACTTCGGAGATGCGTTCCCGGTTGGGAATAACTTGTAACTCGCCAGCTCCCATCACAAAGTTAGATCGCACATTCTGCACTTCAGGAATACCCCGCAATTTGCCCGTGATTTGCTGCTCCAAATCGCTGATTTGATTCAAATCTGCGCCTATAATATCTATTTCAAATTCCTTACCTGGATCGCGGAAGATGGAAACTCGCGTTGGTACTATAAAGCGGTATCCGGCAAAGTTGCTGCTTTGGGCACGCAAGCGATCCACCATCTCAGCTAATCCGGTAGTGGTGGCAAATTCTGACTTGAGGATTGTCGCAATGCCACGCAATGCCCCAGGACGATCAACGTACATGATGCGATCAACTTCTGGTTGCGATCGCAAATATTTCTGAATCTGTTCAGATTGTCGAATCGCTTCTGGTATACTAGTTCCCGGCAATGGTTCCGCTCGCAACACGACCTGGTTGCGATTTCCTTCAGGTAAATAATCCGCAGGTGGTAGTAGAAAAATACTGATAACAAGTAAAGCAACGGGAATCGACAGCACGATTAACCTGCGCCCAACACGCTTACGTCCGAGTGACCAGCTGACGGTAGATGCCAAAAAGTTTTCGAGTTTCCCTTGGAAATGACGGAATATTGCCGAAGTTTTTGCTACTAAGCGCTCAAACCAATTGCCGCCGCGATATTCACCGCCCTCCATCATTTGCATTGCTTCTGATTGCTTGAGGAACAGTCCAGATAGCATTGGTACTAGGGTCAATGCGGCAAACAGCGAGAACAGAGAAGAAGCAGAAAGAGCGATCGCCATATCAGCGTAGAGTTGTCCTGCTTCACCCGTCACCATTATCAGCGGCACAAACACGACTACGTTGGTCAAGGTAGAACCGAGCATCGCGCCCCAGACTTCCTGTGTACCGTCGATTGCTGCCCGGATCGGGTTTTTGCCTTGCTGCATGTGAGTAAAGACATTTTCAATCACGACGATCGCGTTATCCACGACCATACCCACTGCAAACGCCAGTCCTGCCAAACTGATGATATTCAATGTTCGTCCAAATGCAGACATGACAATGAACACCATAATCAGCGTTGTGGGGATTGTAATTGCCACCACCGCCACAGTACGCATGGAGCCGAGGAACAAAATCAAGACGATTGTGGCTAACAGCGCCCCACTAAATAGGTTGCCTTGTACAAACGCTACAGATTGATTGATGTACTGGCTTTCGTCGTAGTTATAAACAAAAAGAATCCCCTGGTTTTGCCTATCGAACTCAGTTTGGAGTGCGGCAATTTCCGCTCGGATGCCTTTAGCAACCTCTGGCACATTCGCCCCAATTTCACGAATCACACCGACTGCTACCCCAGGTTTGCCGTTGAACATCAACGCACTATCTTGCGGTTTGCGTCCCATTTGCACCTGTGCCACATCTCGCAAGTAAACTGTACCCGATTGGTCACGCCGCAGTACAAAGCCTTCAATTTGCGATAGTTCTTGCGATCGGCTGACTGTGCGGACTCGATATTCTCGGCGTCCTAAAATTAATGGTCCACCCCGGATATCGCGGTTGTTTTCCTGAAGTACCCGCACCACATCACCAATGGTAAGGTTGCGATCGGACAATGCTCGCGGATTGACCTTTACCTCCACTTCCCGCTCTTGTCCACCCACTAAGAGAAATTGTCCAGCTCCCTCGATTCGCCGCAAGCGCGGAATCACCACTTCGTCCGCTAAATCTCGATAGCGGTCTGCATTCGGCTGAAATCCTTCCTTAGTATCAAACGGAATCCACATCATTGGGGAACTGTTGCCACCCACGAGTTCCACACTCGACTCTTGTGCTTCTGGGGGCAAGCTTTCCACCTGCTGCAAGCGGTTCAATACATCCACCATCCGCTCTCTGACGTTAGCATCCTGAGCAAATTCCAGCGTGATACTGCTGCGTCCCGTCCGAGAAGTACTGCTGATTTCCTGGACGCCCAGCACTTCTTCCATTTGTTCTTCAATTGGGCGTGTAATCAGGTCTTCTACCTCCGTAGGTCCTGCTCCAGGATAAGGAGTGGTGATGGTAATTTCCGGGCGATCGCCCCCTGGTTGCAATTCCAAGGGCAACCTCAGTAACGAGATCACTCCAAACATGCTTACCAAGCAAAATAACACAAAGGTGCCATGTCGCCAACGAACAGCAGTTTCAATAAAGTTCATAATTAAAATTGTGAGTTAGGACTTAAAAGTGTCTTTGGCAAAATGTTAGGAAAGGGTGAGAAACTGTAACTGAAAATCTGGAAATAACGCTGAAATTACTCCCGGAATTGTCCAAGTGTTTGTGGTATCATTTAATTAGTGGCTTTATCCACATCCGATAGATACGCCTAATTAACTGTGAAGGTTAAAAAGCTCGTACTGGGGCTTGTGCGCCGCTAACAACAATTGAATACTTTTTGAGTCTCGTACTGAGATTCGTTTCAGTATCTCTAACTGGGGATTAGTGGTCAAGGAACCAAAGCCACGGGGCAATGGAACCAAGCTGTAAAGCGCTTCTAATCGAGCGAACTTATACCGTGGAGTTGGGTCTTGTACAGATTTATCCATTTTTGGGGAGTTTTGTCTAGATTTTTAGAAGCGGTTAAAGGAGAAAGGAAAAAGGAAGATTTTTGCCTTTGACCCTTCCCCTTGACCCATCTTCTGCAAAGAAGTCTATTACCTCGTTCCCAGTCTGCGACTAGCACTCAAATACCACTAACTGTCTTCACAGGCGCACCATCTTGCAACCCATCACCGCCACGCAGCACAATGGGTTGGCCGCCGCGTAAGGTGGGATGGTAAATTGCAACATTTTTACCCATATCAGCAACCATTTCTACTTGAATTTGCCTAGCTTTGCCATCAGCAACCGTAAAGACAAGCCACTGATTTTGGCGTCTTGTTACTGCATCGCGTGATATAACAAAGCTAGACCGATTCGAGGGCATATTCAGATTACCTGCGATCGCCATTCCCGGTAACAAACCTGGTGGCGGGTTGTTGATTTGGACGCGGACGCGCTGGCGACGAGAAGCAGCATCTGCTGAGGGAACGACAGCGGTGATGGTGGCTCGTTGTTTCCATTGCGGTAGGGCACGAGTCGTGAGATCAATTGTCATGCCGGGATTAACTTGACTGCTCAATTCTTCGGGTAACTCCAAAAAAATATCGAAGCGATCGCCTGCTACTAAAGTCACAATTTGACCAGAACTTTGCACCAAATCACCGTTACTAATATGCCGAGTCTGCACCACACCCGCTTCGGATGCCACAATGCGAGTGCGCTGCTGTGCCAGTTCTGCTTGAGCTAGGGTGGCTCTAGCTGCTTCTACGTTTGCCCGTTGAGCGGCGATTTCTTCTCGAATCGGCCCAGCTTTGGCTTCAGCAAACTGGGCTTCAGCTTCTAACCGTTCTCCCCGGATGTTATCCAATTGTGTTTGAGCTTCCACGAGTAATCTTTGAGACAGAGCACCTTGTTTAACAAGATCGCTGGTGCGCTTCAGGTTATCTTGTGCTTCCAATTCTCTCGCCTTGGCAGATGTGACTGTTGCTTGACGTTGAGCAATAATTTCTGGACGAGTACCTACTTCTAAGCGTGCCAAATTGCTACGCTGTTGAGCTAGTTGTGCCCGTGCTTGGGAGATTGCTAATTGCTGATCGGAATCGTCTAGGATAGCAATCGGCATTCCTGCCTTGACGCGATCGCCCGATTGCACCAAGATTTTCTCAACAATCCCATTAGTTTGAGCGCGGAGTGTTGACTGCTGACTGGCTTCCACCTGTCCTAAAAGCTGTACACTTTTTGTAGCACTTCCAGTTGCCAGGGCGATCGTTTCAATCGCTTTTGGAGTTGGTGCTTTCTGCTGTTGGGCAACAGAGGGACGTGGTGCGCCACCAGGAGCGAGTATTCGCCAAAGGATAATGCCACCAGTTGCCAGAAATAGGATCAGCAAACTCCAGAACCAGGGTTTACGAGAACGAGTAGGCGCTTCAGAGGGCGCAGAACTGTCTGACTGGGTTTCAACGATTGAAGCTTGGTCTCCAGAAATATCCATAATGGTTGATGGTAGCTACTGAGAAGTTGAGGGTTAATTGTTAACGGTTGACAGTGGACAATAAACCGTTAACTATGAATTTTTTAACTAAATTTAAAACTAGGTAACCTTTTTTATAGTTTATTGGACATTTATGACAAAAAAATGTCAGATGTAATGACAGTAGACCAAAAAGTTCTGCGCTCGCTCTGTGATGGATACCTGTAAGCCCGATTATTGTTTAAAAAACGTATAGTACAGTGTAAATTCTCTAACTTGTAGTTGTTCGGGAAATTATTCGATTTCTCTCCCTTTGCGATGGCACGCAGTTCCCGCCCAAAGGGCATCGCGGGTTTTGAGAGGAATAATGCGGTTTAAATACAATATACGCGCAATGATCGCATCTACCGCCGACTTGTCCTAACAGCTTTGGCGACATGTTTTTTTCATCAAAGGTCACTTTATCGAAGGTTTTGGTATTTCCAGTATCTAGTTGCAATGCTACGGCTTTTGCCCCGATTAATTCGATTTGGGCCACGACTTTTGTAACTTCTTCAGCATTGCTATGGTAGGTCACAATAACATCGACCTCTTTTTTAGCAAGGTTCAAGGCAGTACTTTTGCCCAGTCCTCGGCTCGATCCACTTACTAGTGCAATTTTTGGGCTGTGATTAGTCATTACCCGATCCTTTGAGTGTTTTGGGTTGATGTATGCATCTTATGAATAAGAGCAAGAGCTTTAAATACACAAACCTCGCTATTTATTGCCTAATCCTCCAAATTAAGGTTCTGCAACTGGATAAAGATGCTCTACTCACATCTTGCACCTAACCGGGTAAACCCGCAAAAGGCAAATAAAGAGCGCAAAATATCACAGTAGATGAATAGTGAATATTAAGTGTATAAAAGTGATTAATTGAAAAAAAATTAATCGCATTACTACATAGTTAGCTTCAAAAACAACAAGATACTGGGATGAAGCTGAAAGCTTCATCCCGGAGGGCGATTGCCGGAGGCGCAGCTAGCTTAACGCCAACTAGGAAATTGTTAGGTTTGCGAATGTAGGTCAAAACATGAGAGAAAGGGCCTAAAATATACTTCGTTTTCTTAAGCAAGAACAATGCTTGCCCACGCCCAAAAGCTAGTTTACACCCTCAAAGAGTTGATGCCGACTTCGTACCAAAAAGATAATCTAGAAGCAATGCTGGGATTATTTTTGGAAGCACAAGGGCAACATGAACCCGAACACTGTCAAACTAAATCTCCGAGTGCATTAAGTCGGTTTTTAAATATCAATCCTTGGTCAACAAGGGACATGATTCGCACAGTTCGTAACCACGTAGTGGAAACGGTTTTAAAGGTTTTCTCTGAATGTGGCAAAGGACGTAAACCATTTTTACAGGTAATTATTGACCTAACGACTCTGGAAAAACGTGGTAAATTTAAAGACTTTGAGGATTTAATCTCAGTTTATAACGGTAAGCGCGGGCTACATCTGGTGGTAGTTTATTTAGTTGTTGCAAACTGGCGCATACCTTGGAGTTTTCGTGTTTGGAGAGGTAAGGGTACTCTCTCACCCGCGCAGCTAGGGCTAAAGCTAGTCAGGCGTTTACCCAAATCTTTAACTGAACACTTTCAGGTAATGATTTTAGCAGATACAGCTTTTGGAAGTGTGGAATTCCTCCACGGTATACGCAAGCTTAAATATCATGCAATTACAGGTGTAGCCATTAACCGTAAGTTAATTGATGGAAGGGTTTTAAGGCATCTGCGTAAAGCTCGCCGCTTGGGTTGCTTCCCCCGGCAGACTTTACATAAACAGGGACAACAAGTACGCTTAGTTGGTTTGAAGCTAACCGTTACTGTTTGTTGGTACTAACTTAAACGGGATAAAGGCAAGCTCGAAAAACGCTTCGTTTTGTCTACTAGACCCCTCAAAGCGCGAGCCATATTAAATGGTGGGGAAAGCGTAGGTGGTTCGCCAGCGCGGTGGACGGAGAGAAATGCCTTGCGGGGGTTCCCCCCGTTGTGGCAATTTCGGGGTTCCCCGGCATAAAGCGACTGGCGTTAGCGCAGCGGAACCGGAGGTTCTCCCCGAAGGGCAGATTGAGGGTTGGTTTAAAACAGCAAAACATCGGTTTGGATTACATCGCTTTGATGAGTCAGCGCTGCACAGAGAAGTGCCTTGCGCGGGTTAAGCGCGTTGTGGCAACTAGCCCCGATAGGCGTAGCCGTGCCGTTAGGCATAGGGGGCGCTACGCAAACGGAGAGGGTCTCCCGACAGAGGCGACTGCGATCTATGCCTGCGGCACGCCATTCGGCTATCGCAGCGGAACCGGAGGTTCTCCCCGAAGGGTCAGGGTACTCTACTTGGTATGTATCGTTGGTTGCTACTTTCCCTCATTGCTTATATTTTGGCGCACTGGGCTTATTTATCAACCAACACTACAGATTTACCTGACTGGGGGAATCGCTCACAAATCGCACTTGAATTTATCTTCCCGCAAATACTTGTGTCTGTTCTTTTACTTCATATTGAGCGATTGATTCCTCTTGCACTTAGTTGCGGTTCTGACATCCATGTTTCCAGGTGCAAGATGTGAGGTTACAGTGTTTTGCCCAAAGTCTACCGGAAAATCGCTATCAACTGCGAGACTCTCGCATTAAACAGGCGATCGCTCTCAACCCTAGAACTTCTTTAATGTTTGCTAAAACTGGGTTAGAAAAGGTGCAAGTTCCGACTTTAATACTAGCATCATCTGGAGATAAAACCACCCCAGCTTTAACTGAACAGGTTATTGGTTTTAACAAAATACCATCACCGAAATGGCTTATTGGTATTGTAGGATCTACCCACAGTAGTATTAAAGACCCTATTTCTACCGCACAACGAGAGGAGAAAAAACAGCCTTCTAGTGTTGGTGATGTTGAAGTCGTTGGTAAGCAAGCTACTGATATTCGTAAATATATGAAAGCTATTAGTTTGGCGTTTGCTTCACAAACAACTTCAGAAGCTAACCAATATAAAATCTTTCTCACACCAGAGTATGCCCAACATATTTCTACGAAATCGTTTCCGATTCGTTTAGTGACGGAAATTTCGCCTGATATTATGAAATTAGTCAACCAGGCTGTTGAGAACTATCAGCATTAACAATTCAAAATTCGTCTTGGAAAGTTTGCTCTGTCGGGAAACCAACGCCCTTCGGGGAGAACCTCCGGTTCCGCTGCGATAGCCGAATGGCGTGCCGCAGGCATAGATCGCAGTCGCCTCTGTCGGGAGACCCTCTCCGTTTGCGTAGCGCCCCCTATGCCTAACGGCACGGCTACGCCTATCGGGGCTAGTTGCCACAACGCGCTTAACCCGCGCAAGGCACTTCTGTGTGCAGCGCTGTCTCACCAGATACCTACGGAGGGAGACCCTCCTGCAGTACTGGCTCCTCCTGGCAACTTTCCGCAAAATTAGTCTTGGAAAGTTGGGCGGGACGGAAACCGACACCGCCCACTTTCCGCAAAATTCAAAATTTTGAATTGTTAATTGGATCTGCCGTATTTTTGAAACTCCCTTTATCGGACAGTCTGCAACGCCAAATCTTGGAACATTGGGGTGCTGAGGTAACGTTCGCCAAAGGAAGGCTGAATCATCACAATTAAACGACCTGCGTTTCCTGGGCGTTTGGCGACTTGGATTGCAGCATATAAAGCAGCACCAGAGGAGATACCAGATAACAAACCTTCTTCTGTTGCTAAGCGTCGTCCATAGGCGATCGCCTGATCATCACTAACGCTTATCACTTCATCGACTAACTTCTTGTCGAGAACTTCGGGGATAAATCCGGCACCAATACCTTGAATTTTATGTGGTCCTGGTTTACCTCCAGAAAGGACGGGACTGTTAGCTGGTTCTACGGCGATCGCCTGAAAACTGGGTTTGCGCTCTTTGAGAACTTCTGCAACGCCAGTTATTGTTCCGCCAGTACCAACACCTGCAATCACAATATCCACTTCCCCATCGGTATCTGCCCAAATCTCCTCTGCTGTGGTTTCTCTGTGTATTTTGGGGTTAGCTGGGTTGCGGAATTGTTGCAACATATAAGCATTGGGAGTGCTAGCAACGATTTGTTCAGCTTTGGCAATAGCGCCTCGCATTCCTTCAAGTCCGGGTGTCAATTCCAAAGAAGCACCATATGCTCGTAGCATGGCGCGTCGTTCCAAACTCATTGTTTCGGGCATTGTCAAAACCAAACGGTAGCCACGCGCCGCCGCCACCATCGCCAGTCCAATTCCTGTATTACCAGAGGTAGGCTCAACCAGAATGCTTTTTCCTGGCTTAATGAGTCCCTCGTCCTCAGCCGTCTTTATCATGCTTGCAGCAATGCGATCTTTTACCGAAGCTGCTGGGTTCATTCCTTCTAACTTCACAACAATCCTGGCTATACACCCCTCAGCTTGAGGGATTTTGTTTAGCTGAACTAAAGGAGTTCTTCCAACCAGTTCTGTTATGTCACGAGCAATCCGCATATACTAAACTCCTAATATAGATACCTTTTAGTGGTGGGTCACAAGAAACTAAGCTGTAGCCAATCAGTGCATGAATAGTTATCTTGAAATTAAAAAAGTTACTCTACTTCATTTTAGATGATTTTAAGATAATTCTTAATCTTCTGTTATCTTTGAACAAAGTCAACAAATCGCAAATTTTTGATTTATTTTCATAATACTCAACTTTCTCTTAGCATAACAATACAATTTTTGAGTACAAGTTTTATTTTACTAAAAATAGTGAAAAAAACTTATCTATCGCAAGCTCTATATATAGTTTTGATATTGAGTACACGAAAGCTAGAACCCCATTCTGTAAATACTAGTACCACTACATGAAAAGTCTAGCACCTCTACCCCAAAATTTTTTTTGAACACTGATTAGATAAGAATGACAGGCTTTGAGTACAACCTTAATTAATTTAATAATCTTAATCCAGGGTGGATAAACTCTCTTGAGCAAAGACAACTGATATAAAAGATATAGGATTTACGCAGAGATTCCCCTCTACCCCCCAAACTTCTAGACGCGAGTCTAGGAATGAGGGGGGGCTTCTTAAACAATTCACGCATTCGCTGATTGAATCCGCAACAAAAGCAGTCAGACAGCGTTGTTCAAAGCAACGTGCCCATGTCTCATTCCGCGCGTGCTGTAGGTATAGGGTGAATGAGAGTTTCTCATGCCTTAGGAACTGCTTTCGGAGTTGGGTGCTAGCAATTGGTCTATAACTTCAAAGAGTGTACATTCTTACATGCGCGGTAGCTTAGTCCTCAAACAGTTAGTACTTAACAGTTACTCATGATAGCTGAATGAAATTTAGACTCGTTCAATTACTCACAGTTTGTACAGTCACTTTAGTGGTGCTTTCTCCAGAGATATTAGTATTTAGTATGGTTTGGGAGCGCCATATGGAGCTAGCACAAACAAATAATTCAACCTGTGAAGCGAATCATAATAGTACGAGTCAAGTTGGATTAGCTCTGCAAGAAGGTAAAAAATCCTATCAAGATAGCTCTTCTGTAGAATTTTCTGTCACAAACTTTGTCAAGCAATCTCTAAATCATAAAAAAACAGACAAAACTGTCAAATTCTTACAATGGTTCCTTTTATTATTTCCTATAATTCTTGGACTACTTGTTTTTTTATATGACAGATATCTCATTTATCGTGCAGGTGTTTTTCAGCAACAAGTAGAAATGTTAGAAAGACTTTGGCAACAAGGAATTGAACAATAAACCAACTATGACAGAACAAAGAGAAAACTTATATTTCAGCCTCATTGACCAGCTACTTCGTTGTCCGAATGGTCAAGAACCAGAAGTTTTAGAAGCTAAGCCAGAATTGCTTGATGCTGGTTTGATACAGACAATGTTACAAGTTGCAAGTGGATTTGCACACAACAATAATCCAGATGGAGCTCAGTTTCTTATCCATGTTGCACGTGAGTTATCTAAGGAACTGGGACTGTACCCTGATACTTCAGAAAAGGAGTAAATAATGTTATTGACTGCAACGGACGCGGGACACATAGCGTTAGAATTCCTGATGGCCGAGTGGAATATTTCAGAAGAAGACAGACAATGGTTTGTCATTGTTAACTCTCGCCTAACTGGTGACAATTGGTACATTGTAGAACTTGCTATCGGAGGATTTCCTGATAGGTGGTATGTCCAAGTTTATGATACTGGAGCGTGTGACCCGAATTACACTTTTATTTCACCAATTCATGGTTCACACAGAGAGATTGACACGAATAATTTACCATTTATGGTAGAAGAGGTATTGTATTCGGAACGTAATGCTCGATAACAATGAGGATTACAAACTAAGCTCTTCAATCTAAAGTTGTGTTAAGACACAGAGAGCTATGGAAACAATACATGATTATTATGAGGTAAAAAACTACTCATTTTATCTGGTTTTATAATTAAAAGCGTAGAGTATATGATGTATACTCTACGCTTTTTTTATTAGTTTTTCTTTAATGATATTAAAGGATAATTCATAACTTTTGTTATAAAAATCAACCCTTAATTTTATAATATTTTCGGATATTTATTCGCATAAATATAGTCAAATTATGTTATATTAAATAATGTGACAATCCTTACATAATGATAGTATTTCATGATTAGTGAAGACATCCTAGCACAAGAATTCATGAGGGTCGTCACTCACTATTACCCAAAAGTCGGAGAATCACTAGACGGCTGTTATGTGAAAGTTATCTCCTCTTACTGGGGACGACCTCCTAAACGCTTGCGATACATAGGAATTTATTGCTCTGAAAAAATGATGCCCCATGTGCAAACTCACAAAGAAATTTTGCGAGAACTAGCAGAAAATATGGGACTCGTTCAGGTAGTTTTCCTCAACGCAACGCGACTATTGCGCGATCCTATGTCGAATGTCAAGCGAATACATCCACGTTTGTGGTTGGATTTGCATTGGCTGACAACATAGCAGTAATCGTAAACCCAACTTCCTCCAAACCCACCTTGCAACCTGAAGGGGTTCCTATGAAAAATAAATCCTTCCTTCCTCCAGAGGATTTACCTTCAACAGAAGCGACGCACCTTGACAAAATATTGCGATCGCAACTCGAACATTCCACTGGCAGATGCTTTTTTGAAGCTTGTGATCAGATTACACGAGCATTATTGTCTAACTGTCAGTGGTATATTACGACAGATGGTGGCTACCTCATGCTAGTCATTGATTGTCCTGACATCGTCAGTTACTGGCATATAGTCAGCAATATTGCACCCATTGGAAATAGGCTAGAACGGTTTGCCAGTAGCGCTAGAATCCGCGTTTATCCTCCATTTGGTAAGGGAACGCCGTTTGAAATTAGCGTGAATGAAATATCGGCTTATCGGGACTGGTTATAACACTCAACAGTGATCACTTATCAGGTTAGATAAATGTGAAACCACTGATAAACAATGGACACTCACCTCAGGGGTTCTCTCTCGTTGAGGTAAGTGTCCTCCAGATGTACGCAGATTTGTCTCTGCGTACATTTTGTACTTATTAATACTTCTATTATAAATAAGCCTCTATAAATTACGCACTGTACAAAAAGACCGGATTATGATTGTGCGTGCTCGTCAGGGAAGCATTGTCTGTATCTGGGGCTGAAAAGGACTGGTATGTAAAATGTTTTAGCTATTTACAATCCACGTTTCATCCTAATTAAGTGCATAAGTTGATTTCACTTACACCTATATAAGAAATAGAAGTCCTCCTTCTAATTAAGTGTATAACCTGATTTCACTTACACCTATATAAGAAATAGAAGGAGGGACTTATGTCCTCTAAGTTCAAATCCCTAGTCAATTCAGGTGATTTATATCTAATGTGGCTTTTTTCATACAAGCCATATTTTGTCAATGTCTAAGTTCTAATCATATTCAAAGGATCATGAATAACTCGTTAATACTTAACATGAATGAACAAAGCCGCCAACCCTATCTCAATCTGATTGAAGCGGTGCTAAATTGTTTTACTGGTGAAGAACCAAAAATAATCAGCGCCAACCAAAATTTGATAGATGCTAGGTTGGTACAAATCATGCTAGATTATGCAACCAATTTGGCAACAAGAAACGACATACAGACCTTTGAGCGCTTAATAAAGATTGTCGTTAATCTGTTAGTTACTCTGAGAAATGCTAACTTTGAAAATCAGGAGTTTTCCAAGGCGATAAAGTACTACGATCAGCTTTTGACCATCTGCCAACAAAAAAGCTATCAGCAAATAGAAATCATACTTCTGTACTATATACGTTTCTTTTACCGTTACACAAATGACTATGCCAAAGCGATAGAGTTAAGCAAGCGGCTTTTGGTAATCGCCCAAAGCTTTAAAAATTCCTTTTTACAGGCTGAAACTCTGTTCCATTTAGGAATTGATTATCAAGGCTTGAGAGATTTAGACAGTGCAAGAAATAATTACGAGCGGGGTTTGGCGATTGCCGAACAGATAAATAGCGAAGCAAGTAAGAAACTACAAGTAGATATTCTCAATACTTTAGGACACTCTTATAATCCTCCCTATAGCTGGGACTTAGGCAAAGCTATAGAGACCTGTACAAAAAGTTTAAGAATTGCTCAGCAGATAGGCGATCGTCACGGAGAAGCAGTTGCTCTAACCTGTATAGGAAAAGCTCATTATTGGGCTCCGGGACAGTGGAGGAATTTCCCTGAGGCAATTAAGTGTTACAAGCAAGCTAAAGACATCTTCCAAGAAACAGGCGACCTCGAAAAAGAGGTGGATGCTCTGTATCATTTACAGGATTCTTATTATTACACAAGCAATTATGGTGAGGCAATAAAGTCAAACAACGAGCTTTTGGCGATCGCTCAGGACTTGAAGAATGACCTTTTACAGGCTAGCGCTCTGTTTTGTCTAGCTACTGATTACCAAGCCTTAAACCAATTAGCAGATGCAAAAAAACACTACCAGCAAAGTTTGGACATCACTAGTAAGTTAGATATTGAGGTTGGAGGCGAACTCAAGGTAAACAGTTTGCAAGGTCTGGGAAGCTATTACACAAGGAAGAGGGAATTAGCCGAGGCGGAAAAATATTACCAAGAGAGTTTGTATATTGCTGAGGAGATATTGGACATTGCTAGTAACAAAAATAATGAGCCGCTTCGGAACATGGCTCTGCAGAAAAAGGCTAATGCTCTACAACCCCTAGCAGGAATTTACTATAACCAAGGGAAATTAGATCAGGCGTCGGATTTCAACGAACAAAGCTTGACACTCAAGCAGCAACTTCAGGATCAGATTGGTACAGGGAATTCTATTGGCTTTCGGGGAAGCATTTATCTTGCACAGGGCAGATATACTGAAGCTCTCAATGAGTTCAACCAGAGTTTGGAAATCATGAGGGAACTCAAAAACTATTCTGGGGAAGCGAGTACTCTAACTGATATAGCAGTTGCTCTCCTCTACTTAGGTCAAATTGAGGAAGCAGAACGCAAGCTGAGCGAGGGAATTGAGCTCTGGGAGTCTGTACGGGGGAAATTGGAAGACCGTGATGACTTTAAAGTATCAATCTTTGAGCAGCAAGCCAGAACTTACCAGCTACTGCAAGCTGCCCTCATTGACCAGAAGAAACCCTTAGCTGCTTTGGAAATTGCCGAACGGGGTCGAGCTAGGGCGCTTGTAGAATTATTGAACAAGGGTTTAAGTGGACAATCAGCTGAGCAAAAGATAGACACTCTCCCCTCTGTTAAGCAGATTATACAAATCGCCCATCAGCACAATGCCACACTGGTTGAATACTCAATTTTGTGGTCAAGTACTTTATTGATTTGGGTAGTCAAACCATCCGATGAAGATAAAATTGCTTTTCGCCAAGTTGACCTCCAACCCCTATTACAGGAATTTAATACATCTCTAGAAAAGCTGGTTGAGATCGCCCGTGAATCCATTGGTGTTAGGGGAACGCGCTTTGTTGACTCGGATGGAAACGATAGTGATAAGGATGTTCAAGGAAACAACAAACAATTACAGCAACTTTATAAAATTCTCATTGAACCTATCGCTAACCTTCTCCCAAAAGATCCAGATGAGCGGGTCATTTTTATCCCCCAAAACAGTCTATTTCTTGTTCCTTTCCCAGCCCTCCAAGATGCTTCTGGTAAATATCTCATTGAGCAGCACACCATCCTTACCGCTCCTTCCATCCAAGTTCTAGAACTAACTCGCCAACACCAGCAACAAGTCCAAAAGATGGAGCTTCAGGATGTATTGGTGGTAGGCAATCCTACAATGCCGCTTTTTAAATCTCATCAGTTGAGTCCTCTTCCGGGTGCAGAACAAGAAGCCAAACAAATCGCTCCCTTGTTGAATACCAAAGCATTTATAGGCGATAAAGCCACTAAGGTTGCTATTATCGAGCGGATGCCAACAGCAGGGATTATTCATCTAGCAACTCACGGGTTATTCAATGACGTTGACGAATCAAAGATACCAGGAGCGATCGCTTTAGCGCCGTTAGGAACAGATGATGGTTGGCTTACGGCTACAGAAATCATGAATTTAAACATGCCAAAAGCTGAGTTAGTTGTTCTGAGTGCCTGTAACACTGGACAGGGACGATTAACCGGGGATGGCGTGATCGGCTTATCTCGCTCCTTTATTTCTAAAGGCGTTCCGAGTGTGATTGTCTCATTGTGGGCGATTTCAGATGATTCCACGGCGTTCCTGATGACCCAATTTTATCAAAATTTACAACAAAAGCTTGACAAAGCGACTGCATTAAGAAACGCGATGCTGGCTACTAAGCAAAAATATGCCTCTCCGTTGCAGTGGGCTGCTTTTACATTAATTGGCGAAGCAAAGCAATCTATCTTTCAAGAAGCTGTATAAATTGCAGATGCGTTCATTCATTTCCTTTGAGAAATAAATCGGTCAAACTCAAGAACTTAAATCAGCGGAAAATACTTGCAAATTTCAGGAGAGAAATTATGACTGCACAACAACCGAATCTAACCAATGATTCTTCCTTATGGGCGCTACTAATTGGCATTGATGAATACTTGCATATTAATAACCTTAATGGCTGCGTCAATGATGTTGAGGCAATGCGGATTTACCTCAGAAATCAACTGGGTGTTCCCGAAAATCAGATCCGTGTCTTGACCAACCAAGAGGCGACTCGCGCTAATATCCTTCAAAACTTTCAGGAATTTTTCATCGACAATTCAGACATTCAACCAGGAAGCCAAATTTTCTTTCATTACAGTGGTCATGGTTCTCAGATGCCAAATCCGAAAGAGCCTGACGGACAAAACGAAACTCTCGTTCCCCATGACAGTAGAAGTCCAGAGGTTTTTGATATTCCTGACAAGACTCTTGCTGGTTTGCTGGATAAACTTGCAGAGCGCAAGGGTAATAATATTACTGTAATTCTCGACTGTTGCCATTCCGGTTCGGGGACTCGCGATCCAAATCTGGCTCAAACCCGCAATGTTGAACCCGACAATCGCATCCCACCACCTGACTTGGATACTGGCATCCTAGAAGGCGCACCCCGTCGAGGAACGGGTGCGAGTGGCTGGCAAACCGAAGGTATCACCCACGTCCTCCTAGCAGGTTGTCGGGACAACGAACTATCGAACGAGTATCTCAGCAGTGATAATGATAAAAATAATGTATGGCATGGTGCGCTGACCTACTTTACTTTACAAGCCCTTCGCAACATCACCCCAAAGACGACCTATGCTGAACTTTACGAGCAGGTAGCAGTTAAGGTAAATACAAAATATCCTTCACAGATGCCCCAGTGTGAGGGCGATCGCTACCGAATGATATTTGGAGGAGTGCGGATCGAGCGAGATCCCTTCATTACCGTGCAGAAGGTAGACGAGAATGAAGTTACTCTAGAAGCTGGTTTGATACATGGGTTGCATGAAGGAACTGAACTAACTCTTTATCCACCCCAAGTGCAAACTAAGAAGGATTTACCAGCAGTTCTGACAACAGTTGAAGTGACCTCAGTGTCAGCGACTACAGCCAAAGCAAGCATCAAGGAGGGTGCGCCTATTGTTTCTATTCCCATTTTCGCCCGTGGTCTAATCACCAAACAAGTTTATGCTGGGCTGCGCCAAACAGTAGCTCTAGAAGCAGATTCTGGTGAAGAAAACCAGAAGGCGATCGCAGATTTGCGAGCAATCCTTGATACAAATTCCGGTAGCGGTTCACCTTACTTGAAGGTGCAAGAAAATAGTGAAGTAGCTGATTTCCGAGTTAAGGCTGCTGATGGGAAGTTGAACATCTACAACACCACGGGTGAACAGCTAGTTGTTCCAGAAGACATCAAAGATGGGGGCGGTGATGAGATAGCCGTACTTCATTCCCTAGAGAGTATTGTTCGCTACCGCACTCTCCAGAGCCTTGATAATAAAGAGTCGGAATCGGAGCTAGTAGGCAAGGTAAAACTCCACCTACTTCGTTATGATGTAACGGGTGCTGATGATTCTCATATGCAAGAACTTCCGGCGGGCACTGTTGGCACAGGTGGGGAAATCACCCTTACCTTAGATCCGGAAGACAAAGACTCCAATCGGTACGTTCTAGAGGTAATTAACGAATCGTCGAAACCCATTTATGCTCACCTTTTGCTTCTCAATCCTGACTACAGTATCAAACTTCAGTATCCGCAGTCGGGTCAAAAAGATGCTATTAACCCGAAGGGTGGCAAGCTTACCATAGGTCTCGACAATAAGAACGAGCGGCTAAAGTTCCGCTTGCCTGTCGGATGGGATTCCTGCCGGGATTATTTAAAAGTTATTGTTACAACTAACCCCACTGATTTCAAGTGGTTGGAGCAGAAAGGGCTAAACGTTCAACCTCCGCAAAAAACCAGAGCTGCTTCTTCTTCACCTTTAGAACGACTCTTAGATTGTGTTCTTTCTGGCAAGCGCTTCGCTGGCTCTGATGAAACAGAAAATCTAGAAGACTGGGCAACAACTTCTCTTTTTGTTAATGTCGTGCGTGGCTTCCAAACCACAACGCTGAATACCCCAGCCGAAACTATTAGCTTAAACAATGAACTCACGCTAATGAAGCCTGAAGGTTTTCAGGGTAAAGTTACTGTAACTACATTGAGCCAAGCGACTCGAAGTCTCGAAGGGAACCCCAGTTTAAAGTTACCACCAGGTCTTGATCAATTCCCAGACCTTTTTCAACCTATTGGACGTTCGGGAACACGTAGTATTGATAGCAGTTTTGGCTCTTCAGCGTTTGTCATCTCCTTTGATGTGGACGAGACATCGCGCCAGAGTATTACGCTAAACAACCCGCTACCCTTGAAATTGCCAACCGTTGCCAACGAGGAAGCGGCAGACCTTTTGGCCATAGCTTTTGATGGTGAAGACTACCTGCCAGTCGGCTATGCAGTCAGTGCAAATACTGTGAACGTAGAAAAACTACCACCTTCTGTTACTCCCACTAAGCGCGGCATCGGGCACACCATCCAGCTCTTTGTTTATAAAAAGATGGGTCGTTACACCCCACAGATAGGTCTGCGGCGTGCAGAACTGGTTGATGGCAAGGTTCAGTACCACGATATTCAGCGAAATCAGTTCCAATCAGGTGATACGGTAGCTCTTTTTGTCCACGGATTCACCGCAGACACTAGACAGATGGTCGAAACCTTTGCTCCTTTCCTACAGGATGAGGTTTTGCCTTACAAGCATCTACTAACTTGGGACTACGAGACGTTTGGTACGAGCGTCGAAGAGAATGGTGCTAAGCTAGCTCTAGCCTTACAGCAGCAATGTGGCTTCAGTCCTGATGACCAGATTACCGTTCACGTCTACGCCCACAGTATGGGCTGTTTGGTTTCTCGCTGCATGATCGAGCTTTCAGGCGGTCACGAATTTGTTGATAAGTTGGTAATGGCAGGTCCTCCCAACAATGGCTCGACACTTGCCACCCTTGGTCGGGGAATAGTCTACCTGCTCACAGTTTTTGCCAATCGGGCTTCGGTTATTCCACCGTTGGGGGCATTCAATTGGTTGCCAGAGCAGCTTTACCAGGAAGGTGTTGGCTCTATCGACCTGACAGTTAACTCTGCTATCCTGAATAAGCTCAACGCCCTCAAAGAGCCGTCAAATGTTCCATACTTGGTGCTCGCAGGAGAGAATCAGTTGAGCGAGGCAGAAAGCAAGCGTCTCAACCGACTCGCCCAGAAGGTGCTAGATCGAACTCTTGACAACTTATTTGGGGAGCAAAACGATATCGCTGTCGGGTTATCTAGTATGCGCGGTGTCAGGGGCAAAGCCTACCCTAAGCTGACAATTCAAGTATTAGACTGCAATCACTTCGAGTATTTCCAAATTGCCCAAGGACGGGAAGCAGTCAAGCGTTGGGTAACAAACTTATCGGTTTAAAACAAGAGTTGCGGTGATCTAGTGCGCGATTGCGTGCACTAGGTCACTAATGCTAGCTCATAACTATGAGGAAGTTGCAGTAAAATTATATCGTGTCCGGCTAAAGACTTATCATTAGGACAGAGGAAGAGATTTGGGTTTTGACAACAATAAGTAATCAAGCGGACTTGATATTAGTGGTAATTTTTATCTTCTTACTTTTGTCGCCCCGTCACTCCTAATTCACATCAAGCATAATTTATCTTTTAAATAAAAGCTATATCTTTAAAGATTGAAAATGCACTACGAATCGCTTGATAAAAATTTAATACCCTTGGAAATTCCAAACCCCCAAGGTGCTTCAGGAAACTATTTTGAACAAATTTCTCATACTTGTGTCATGACTGGAATGCAAATCCGCAAGGGCGACATTATTAATGCAGTCATGCCAATTTTCCAACCTCTTGAGGCAGATCGCTCTATTAGATCCGAACTTTATATTGGGACCCAGCAGGGAGACAATGGAGGCGGTGGAGATATTTTCCTACAAGTTGGGTATGTGCTTGTAGGTTTACGCTTTCAAACTGTGAATTACTACGGACATGGAGCTATCAATGCCCTTAGTCTGATTTGGCGCAGGTGGTTTAATGGGCAAGTTACTAATGAAGAACTTATCAGCGAACCATTGATACCTCAACTGCCATCTTATGTTAAGACATTTGGTTCTCCTGAATGGGTAGAAGTGTATGTACCTGATGAATACGTGGCAATAGGTATTTGTGGAAGAGCCTCCAGCTATGTGAACACTTTGTCACTTATAGCTGGCAAACCTGCTTTTGATCTGTCTGCAATTGTACGAAAGCAAGATATCAACGCTCTTGTACGAGTCAACCGTCAAGAGATGGAGCAAAAACTAATTCAGGAGCAAAAAGATGCGGATGAAGCAGCAGAAGGCGATCGCCAACGCGCTCAGCTTGAGCAGCAACAAGAACAAGCTGACCGAGATGCAACTAATTGTCAGTTAAGTTGTGAGTTTTCAGGAGGAACGAGAAGCGCTACAGAGGGTTTATCAGTTGTAACGTTTAATAATGATGACTCCGAAGCCTTCGATGGTAAACTCCGTTTGCTGTACGCAAATCGCAGTTTTATCCGAGCTATTTTTGAGTTACAAGAGCCAGCTACTTTTGCAGTACTGTACCTAAGCCATCTCTCTTGCGGAACAGGTGGTAAGAAAGGATATTCACCCGTAAAGATTGAGGTTAATAACAAGTGTGTAGCTGCTAACCACGATCCCCGAAGCGATAACTATACTATTGATCGCTTTGAAATTACTTCCTATCTTCATGTCGGCATTAACGAAATCACTATCACCCTCGGTGATATTACAACGCACTACTGGATTGAATGGCTCAAATTATTCATAAACTTACCCCATCAAGGTAACTTTATTTCCGCGCCCCGTGTACTAGCTAGAAACAACCCTACCCAGTAGCCACTCATACCAATTCTCTAATCCAGTTCCTGTCATTGCAGAAACTTGAAAAACTTGAATTTGAGGATTCACTTGCTTGGCGTATTCTATGCAACGCTGAACATCAAATTGTACATGAGGCAGCAAATCTATTTTCGTGAGAATCATCACCTGACTTGCGCGGAAGATATGAGGATATTTTATCGGCTTATCTTCTCCTTCCGTGACTGAGAGAATGACGACTTTAAAAAGTTCTCCTAAATCAAATAAAGCTGGACAAACAAGATTACCAACATTCTCTATCATCACCACTGAATCGAGAGGTGGATTGAGTTGTTGTAACCCTCTATCCACCATTGCTGCATCTAGATGACAACCTGTTCCAGTGTTGATTTGGACAACTTTACAGCCAGTTTCTTGAATTTTTTTTGGCATCATTTGTTGTTTCTTGGTCGCCTTCAATAACGTTGATAGGCAACTGATGCTTTAAATCATTGATAGTTCGAGTTAAGAGAGTCGTTTTTCCTGAACCAGGTGAACTCATCAGATTTAATGGAAGGATATTTCGACCCTTAAACCATCCTCGATTTTGGGCAGCTATCAGGTTATTTTTTGCTAAAATATCATGCTCTAAAGCCAAAGTTGTGTTATGTACTTTGGCATGAATATGAGATGATTCTGTGACATCATCATGAGTGTGGGAATGCGTGATGACAGTACCATCTGGTAAAGTATGAGTATGGTGATGCTGATGGTGATGGTCGGTATTATTTGAAGAGTCCATTGTTGCGACTTCGCCTGTTTCGGGATTAGTCATTTTCACTTCAGCATCATCAGAACAACCACAAGTTACACACATAGTTCCTCTATTTCTATTTCCTTAATTTTCAGTTCTTCTCCAGCTATTAAATCCAAATGCACACTCCCACACGGACAACTTCCAAAAGGCTTTTCTAAAGGAATTTCTGCACCACATTGACGGCACTTTGCTAATCCTGGGGTTTCTAAAATATCTAACTTTGCCCCTTCTAAAACAGTTCCTTGAGTACAAATATCAAAACAAAATTGTACAGCTTCTGGCATAATAGCTGAAAGCTTACCAATTTCTAGTAATACTCTTTTGATTTTTGTGCCATTGGCATATTCAGCTACAATAGCCACAACATTTTGAGTAATTCCTAATTCATGCATTGAAGTGTTGAGTGAATGCCTCATCAGTCTTCAATGGTAGAGGCAATTTTTGGAGTGTAACGTACCATAATTAACAAATTATTGAATTAACTCGGATTTTGCACCATAATGTTAGTCCGCCAAGAAATAAATTTCTTGGCTTAAAGTTCAAGTCCGTTAAAACTTGCACCTGGTCATAAATGTCAAAATAATTACATTTTATTTCACTTGGTTCTCGTCCGCCTAGGACTGTAAGTCCCAGGCTAATAGGCGAAGTCCATTAAAATGGACTCAAACTGGAAATATTTTTTAGTATATTTATAACAGACTCAAAGACTAACAAGAGTCCGTTTTAACGGACTTAAGCTGTTAGCCTTGAACTTGAGTTCAAGGCATACTATGGATGAGGTGCATTCCGGTGAATTAACAAATTCTTGGTAATTGCTCACCAACAAGCATATCAACAATACGTTCAGCACCAAAAGCAGTTTTTAAAAAGACAACACCAGAAGGTGAGGGAATCACTTCACCAATAATACAAGCATCTTTTCCGGCTGGGTGAGATTTCATAGCTGAGACAACAGTGTCAGCATTTTCGCGTCCTACCACGACGACGAACTTACCTTCATTTGCCAAATACAATGGATCTAAACCTAAAAGTTCACAAACACCTTTAACTTCTTCACGCACTGGGATAGACTGTTCATCTAGGCGAATTCCCACACCAGAACTGAAAGCAAATTCATTTAACACTGTGGCTAAACCACCGCGTGTTGCATCCCGCATAGCATGAACTTCAGGACAAACATTTAGAATAGTTTCAACTAAATTATTCAACGGCTGACAGTCGCTTTCAATATCAGTGTCTAATGCTAATTCTCCACGGGCAATTAAAATTGCTGTGCCATGATTGCCCAACTCACCATTAATAATAATTGCATCTCCTGGTTGAATATTGTGGGCAGAAATATTTACTCCTGTTGGAATAATACCAATACCAGAAGTGTTGATAAATAATTTATCTGCTGCACCACGAGAGACGACTTTTGTGTCACCTGTCACAACTTGTACGCCAGCTTTTTGAGCTGCTGCTTGCATACTTTGCGCAACACGCCGCAAAGTTTCTACAGGCAAACCTTCTTCTAAAATGACACTACAGCTAAGATATAATGGTTTGGCACCACTCATTGCTAAATCATTAACCGTGCCATTGATGGCTAATGTTCCAATATCACCACCTGGAAAAAATAACGGGTCTACAACATAAGAATCAGTTGTAAAAGCAAGTCTGTCTCCCTGTTTTATAAAACTTGCTAAGTCAAAACGGGCTTGGTCTTCTAATTGAGAGAGAGTTGGATTATCAAAATTCTGAATAAAAATATCATCTATTAAATCGCGCATTGCTTTACCGCCACTACCATGTGCGAGGGTGATATGAGTGTCTGGCACTTTATTTTTCTGACGGCGGATTTTTTCGATTTTTTGAAATAAGGAATACTGTGTTGAGTGAGAATTGGAAAAGTTCATCTCAAATTCTGCTTAGTTATTTTAGCGGATTCATCCGTGGAATTGATAATTTTGAATTCCCCAAAGGGATGACCTAATCTAAAACGATCTCCTAGAGTTACGCCCAAAACTTTGAGGTAATTCCCCATCGCTAACTGGATTGGTTCCCATTGTTTTAACGCCGCCAGCACATCACCGCCAGATTCCTGTAACCCTTGCGCGAGTTCAATAGCATTCATCACAGCTTTAGAAATTCCCGCAGCCGTGTGAGGACGGACGACAAATGCAGCATCACCAATTAAACACACCCGTCCAAAAACCATACGTGGTACAGATAAGTCGTAGATGGGTTGAATGAAGGGTTTGTCTGTCAGTTCAAACAAATATTGAAAGATTTCTGGTAAATATTTCTTTGCTACTACTCTCATCTGTTGAACAACTTCTTCTCGAACCTCTCCTTGAGGCATGAAAAACTTTCGTACTCGTCCTTGGTGGTTAGTCATGACTGCATTCAACTGTTCGCCGTCTGGGACATTAAAATACCAAAGCCAATTGAGGCGGCGTTTTCCTTCGTCTAACTCCCCGTTTAGTCCAGGTACCAGATAGCACAGTGTCTGCATGCTAGGTCCGTGAAAGAAGGTGAATTTCTCGGCAAAGAATTTTGCAACCTCTAATGAAAATACATTTTCGTCTACCAACCCTCGCCATGCAACATAGCCTGCATACTGAGGTATAGCATCCAATATCAGTTGCTGACGTATGGTTGAATCAATACCGTCAGCCCCAATGAGTAAATCACACTTTTGTTCGCGTCCGTCTTCAAAGTGCACCACCAAGCAGTTATCACTCTGTTGAAAACCAATAACACTGTTTCGTTGATGGTAACGTTCATCTGGGAAAACTTTCCGCAGTTGATGATACAGCATATCCCAAGAAATCATGACTTGGGGTGTTGACTCTTCCCAAATGATGCTGTCATCTCCGCTGATATATTGTCTTTTGCACGAAGTCATACCCACCGTTTCTGGTGTACTAATACCGTGTTCTGCCAGAAACCGATTGATTTCCATCTGCACAACAAAAGCAGCACCGTGACTTTGGACACCACCAAATGTAGGCGCTACCCCTTGGTACGAGGCGCGCTCAAAAATTTCTACATCACAACCAATACAGTGCAACGCCAAGCCTGCACATAAACCACTTATTGAACCACCTGCAATAAGCACACGGAGGGGTTGTGAGTTTTGTTGTGTGATGTCCGCTTTGACTTGCATGGAGATGCTTTTGTAGAGTTTTATCACTTGCTTAAAGTCTACAGGTTTGACTCTACCACTGATAGTGACCCTCCCTAGCCCCTAAGGGGCAAAGCTCGCCGGGGGGAGTATCCCCCCGGCAGACTTTGGCGCTGCGCAAACGCTCCAATTCAAAATTCGCTCATCACCGATAGCGTCCCTTGCGCGTGTCCCCTTGGGACGAGCGCGTACCCGTAAGCGCAAGCGCACGCCAAGGGCGTCCCTTGCGCGTGTCCGTAAGGACTTAGGGCATAGATTTGAACGGAGGAAACCTCCCGCAGTCGCCACAACGGGGGGAACCCCCGCAAGGCGCTGCTCTCCGCTCAAACTTCTCTCAAAATTCAAAATCAAGAATCCCATTTTTGAATGCGTGAATTATCTTGTGGTTTTGTGATGGTATCTACCACTATGCTTATCTGAATGTAGTAGACCTTCAACAGCCTAATTTTCGCTTTCAAATTTCTCTATGTGAACTGTCACCCATTCAGGTTTAGTGTTCAAAGTAGAAACAAGTGCGTGAGTAACTGCTTGCGCCAGTTTCCGCTTAAGTCTAATAGAATCACATTCAGCAATTTTGACGGTAACAGATGGCATATGCATTCCCTAATGATTTTTTCAGCTTTGGTTTTTGACTTGTGATTTTGCTATGCTCTTAGTTTTTCTTTGTCAAGCATCATTTTTTTAGTCATGTGAGAAAAGCTACCATACTTATAATAAGCTGCACAAGCACCTTCAGAAGAAACCATGCAAGTTCCAATCGGTGTTTCTGGAGTGCAAGCTGTTCCAAAGACCTTACACTGCCAAGGTTTCAACACTCCTTTGAGGATTTCTCCACAAAGACACGCTTTATGGTCAGCAACTTGCAGGTTGGGAAGGATAAATTTTAATTCTGCATCAAATTGAGCATATTGGGCACGGATTTTTAATCCAGACTTGGGAATCTCACCTAAACCGCGCCACTCAAAACTTTCTCGGTTTTCAAAGACTTTATTCATCGTGGTGATCGCCACCTGATTTCCTGTCTTCTCTACCAACCTGTTATATTGATTTTCAACTTCACAACGATTTTCGACAATCTGTTGCAACAGCATCCAAATGGATTGAATAATATCTAAAGGTTCAAAGCCAGAAACCACAATAGGTTTTTGATATTGTTGGGAAATAAATTGATAAGGGTCACTGCCAATCACCATACTGACATGACCCGGACCAATAAATCCATCGAGCTGTAAATCCGGATTATCTAAAAGTGCTTTTAAGGCAGGAATCACGAGGACGTGATTAGAAAACATACTGAAATTCTGAATTTTTTCAGATGCTGCTTGCAAGATAGTCAAAGCAGTGCTGGGGGCAGTTGTTTCAAAACCCAAGGCGAAGAAGACAACTTCTTTATGAGGGTTGTCCTTAGCAATTTGTAGACTATCGAGGGGAGAGTAAACCATACGAATGTCCGCCCCTTGTGCTTTCGCTTGCAACAAGTTTGTTTTAGAACCAGGAACCCGCATGGCATCTCCAAAAGTCGTGAAGATAACGTTTGGTTTTAGGGAGATAGAGATAGCATCATCTAGCCTTCCTCTTGGCATCACACATACAGGACAACCTGGACCATGAATTAATTCAATTGTCTCAGGTAAAATTTCTTCAATTCCATATTTGAAAATAGAATGAGTGTGGCCACCACACACTTCCATTATTTTGATAGGCTTTTTGAGCCGTTGAGATAATTTTTCTATGGCGCGGAATAAAGCATCAGCTTTTTTAGGTTCTCGAAATTCATCAACGTATTTCATATTAAAATTAGAAGAAAAATTTGATTGCGTTCAGACCCCCGACTTCGTAAAAGTTGTCGTGGTTCTTGTTTTTTCACGAATCATTTAGGACTGCTATATAGTATAATATGTGATTTTTTTAAAAAACTCAGTACACTTTCTGTTCCCTGTTAAGCGTTCCCTACCTCCACGAGTAAATTCAGAAATCAAACCGGATTCCTATATGAATCTATTGCTACTGCTTCTGCTAATTCTTCCAAGAGTTGCAGTGTTTCCATAGCTTCTTTTTCATTAATTCGATTCATCGCAAAGCCAACATGAACTAGCACCCAATCGCCGACACATGATTCCACTGAATGCTGTTCATCAACGATACAAGCAATATTGACTTGACGCTTCACACCACCAACATTGACAACAGCTAGTTTTTGTTTCACGTCAGTGATTTCTATAATTTTACCTGGAATTCCTAAACACATTTTTTTGAAATAAATTTTGTAGTGTTTGATAACAAATTACGCTCGAAAATCAGTAACTATTGACTCATTAGTTGAGCAGCTGCAATCACAGCTTGTCCTAGTGATAAACCACCATCATTAGCTGGAACTAAGCTATGAGTAAGTACATTTATTCCTAATGTTTGTAAGCCTTGAGTAACTTGCTCTAACAGAATGCAATTTTGAAAAACTCCTCCTGTGAGGACAACTTGAGAAATATCGTTTTTTTGACGCAGGTTATTAACCATTTTTACAATGGTATGAGCTAAGCTTGTATGAAATTTGGCAGCGATAACTGCTTGAGGAGTTGCCTGCTGTAAGTCATTCAGCAAAGCTTGCCACATTGGATATGAATCTATATAATAAATATTATCTGACCAATAAAATTTAAATTTATAATTGAAATATTCTTTTTTATTTAATAAATGCGTATCAGCCAAAGCTTCCATTTCAATTGCTGCTTGTCCTTCATAGCTACATTGTTCTCGGCAAATACCAATTGCAGCAGCGACAGCATCAAATAAACGCCCAACGGATGAAGTTAGAGGAGCGTTAATTCCTTTTTGGACAAGCTGATTGAGAAGTTTCAGCGGCTTTTGTTCAATAAATTCTAAAATATCTAAGTATTTGTATTTTTGTTTTAAATCTTCCCAATCAAAGGCAGATATTAACTGGGCATAGGTATTACGCCAAGGTTCTCTCATTGCTTGTGTTCCGCCAATCATTGGTACTGGCTTAAATGTCGCCAATCTCTTAAAATGGCGATAATCTGCTAAGAGAAATTCTCCGCCCCAGAGTGTTCCATCTTCACCATAACCCAAGCCATCTAATGCAATACCTAAAACAGGTGGTGAATTAATATTTATATCATTTTCTGCCATGCAAGCAGCAATATGAGCATGATGATGTTGGATGTGAAGTAGGGGCACGGCTGTGCCGTGTCCGTACTGATTGTGTGCAAGTTGTTTTCCAAGTTTGGTTGAGAAATATTCAGGGTGTAAATCAACAGCGATCGCTTCGGGTTGATGCTCAAATAAATTCAAGTAGAGATTGAGCGTATCTTGATAAGATTTGAAAGTCGCTGCAGTTTCTAAATCTCCTATATGTTGAGATAGAATAGCTTTCCCATCTCGCAATAAACAAAAAGTATTCTTTAGCTGGCTGCCCATTGCTAAAATGTGAGGAACGCTTTCAAATCCAGATGGTAAATTAATAGATGTTGGTGCGTATCCTCTAGCACGACGGATTGTTAGCACTTTTTCACCAACAACCCTCACCACCGAATCATCGACTCGGTTTACAATCTCCCGATTGTGCAGAAGAAAATAATCTGCAATTTTTCCTAACTTGTCACGCGCTTCAACATTATCAATACATTGCGGTTCATCAGAAAGATTACCACTTGTCAAAACAATCGGGCGATTCATCCGCCTCAGAATGAGGTGGTGTAAGGGGGTGTAAGGTAGCATGAAACCCAAAGTGTTTTGCCCTGGTGCAACTGAAGGCGCAATTTGATTTTGAATTTTGGATTTTGGATTTTGGATTTTGGATTTTGGGTTTTGAATTTTGAACTTTGAATTTTGCGAAAAGTTGCCAGGAGGAGCCAGTACTGCAGGAGGGTTTCCCTCCGTAGGTATCTGGCGTTGGTTTCCCTCCGTAGCAAACTTTTCAAGACGAATTTTGAATTGTATTCTCCCACTTCCCCTTTCTTCATCGTCGTCTCCCGCATTTGCCTGAATCAACACAACAGGCGCGGCGGGACTTTCTAATAATTCTCTTTCCTTGGCGCTGGGGGTGCAGTACTCTTCAATAACTGATATGTCTTTTGCCATTAAAGCAAAAGGCTTTTGATTGCGCTGTTTACGGCTGCGTAGTTTTTGTACAGCACTTTCCTGAGTGGCGTCGCAAGCTAGATGAAATCCACCTAACCCTTTAATAGCAACTATTTCGCCTTTTTGTAATAAGGTACAAACGGCGTCAACATCGTCAAGCATAGAAAACATATAAGATGTAATTGGTTGATTATCTGAACGTTCTAACCAGGCTTTAGGACCGCAAATTTGACACGCTACGGGTTGGGCGTGAAAGCGACGGTTTTCAACATCGTTGTATTCCCGACCACACTCTGCACACATAGCAAAAGCAGCCATACTTGTGTTGTCGCGATCATAAGGTATGGCGCGAGTGATACTTAGGCGAGGACCGCAATGAGTACAGTTCGTGAAGGGATAACGATACCAGCGGTTGAGGGGGTCAAAAATTTCTGCTTTACATTTTGGACAAGTCGCAGCATCCGCAGGAATTTCTGTTTTCACTGCACTGCTGAGACTGTCAGAAATGACAAAATCACCAAAGGTAGATTTGCCTTCATAACGCTTGCGCGTTACTTCATCAATTCTCGCTAATGGCGGACACTGTTTCTGTAAATTTTGAACAAATTCTTCTATAAATTCTTCACAGCCAGATACCCTAATGAGGACACCTTGACCGTCATTACAAACTTCGCCTTGCAACCCGTATGCTTTTGCAAGTCTATATACAGTAGGGCGGAATCCCACTCCTTGAACGATACCGCGAACCCTGATGATTTCTTCAGTAAACATGATATTTGAACTAATTTCGTAGATGCTAAAGACAGAATTCAGAACTCAGAATACAGAATTCAAAACTCAGAACTCAGAATACAGAATGATTTCTTGTCTTGAGATAAAGGCTTTGTACAATTTATTTGGAAACTGTGTATTTGACTTAACACAACGTAAGCTTCTTGTGTGTTTCAGGAGTTACTGTAGAGTGCAAGGGCGCAGCCCATTATTTGGTAGTTATCTTCCAAAGTAAAACTCGGTTATTTCCTGAATCTGCTATGACCGCAGTATTTCCACACACTTTAATTCCATAAGACCAATTCAAGCTATCTCGTTTGGCTAACCCAAAATCACGATTTTCACCTTTACTTTTAAAATCTCTTTGTCCAACCAGTGCATGACTTTCGCTTCCGTGCAAAGACAAAATTGATTCTGGCTTTTTCCAGCCTAATAGCCTTGAATTAGCTGTATCAGTAACAAGTAACCACTCACCAGCAGCAGTGACACCATAAGGCATACTCAAACTATTAGCACTAGGAAAATAAACTCCTTGATTTATTTCAACTAAATCAAAAGTTTTTTGTCCTAACACTACTGCACAAGGGGCATTGTTTTCTGTTGGAATTCCGTGCCAAATCATCACACGGTTATTACCGGCATCAGTGACAACTAAATTTTCTTCCCAAACTGTGATGTCATGACACCAACGCATACTCGATGCTGAAGCAGTATCACCGCCATTTTCGTCGCGGGACATCATATCTTTTTGTCCCAAAACAACATCAGCAGGTTGACCATTTTCTTCAGGTAATTGATGCCAAATTAAAACTCGGCGATTGCCTGTGTCAGCAACAAATAGCTTTTCTTGATGATAGAAAACTCCATAGCACCAGTTGAGAGTATTAGCTGCTGCTTGTTGAGTTCCTCTGTTTGGTTCATTGTCAGTGAAATGAGTTTGACCTAATACTAAATCTGCTGGAACATTGCTATCTTCTGGCAATTTTTTCCAAATCAAAACGCGATGATTCCAAGCATCTGCAACTGCTAAACCTTCACCACAAGCACAAATTCCAGTTGGTACACTGAGTGTTGTCCTTCCAGGACTACCTTTGGCATTTTGTCCTTCATGGTTAAAGTCTGGTTGTCCAATCACCCAATCAGCAGGTTGACTATCTTGAGTGGGAACATTCCGCCATCCTAATAAACGATGATGTCCTGTGTCTGATACCCACAATGGTCCAGTTTCAGATATCAAACAAGCACCACGAGGACCAAACATTTCTCTACTGCTGGGTAAGACAGGTGTTGCTAGTTCACCCACATCAAGAGTTGTTCCTAAAATAACTTCTGCACCTTGAGACAAAAAAGGTGAAAGTTGGGAAACTTTTACCGATTCTGTTGCATCTTTAGGTGTAAGAGTCATTTTAGTTGCTGTGTTCATCGGTGATTTTGGAATAAAGAAATGCTGGTTTTATCAGTTACCAGTTATCAGTTATCAGTTACCAGTGTCGTGTTCCGTTGGGTTCCAAACAGGTATCAGTTAACAGTTAGGGTTTATCAGTGTCGTGTCCCGTTGTTTACTGTTTACTGTTTGAAAAGCCTCAAAAAAATTTGAGACTAGAAGCAATTACTGAGTTGAAATGTGTTTGCGTGTTCAGCCGTTTAGAACTAAACTTCCGGGCTCATAATAGCCTCAGTTAATTTTAAGAGACGGAAAACTTTATAATTTTTTAGCTTTCTGTCTGACATTTACTTCATCTTGAGTTCTTTATGTAGAAATGGCATTAAGATACCAGTCAAAAAGCTAGAGACAGTAACTGGTATCCAAAGGCTAACTTGAGTTTGTGCAAGCAAAAACAACAACGATGCACTTATACTAATACCAATTGCAGTTTGCTTGACAAAGTTCATGGGGTCGCGCAGTAGCTTTCCCTTAAAAAATAGCCTAGCGCTGAACCATCCTATTTCTAACATGATTCCTCCTAAAAATTTTTCAACGCATTCAAGACTATTAGCCCTAAGATTATTCCAGGAATGACGCCAGCCGGACCAAAGAATCCACCAAGTAGTGCAGCTAACTCATAGCCTAAATATTCTTTGGCTAAAAGGATTCCGCCAATTGCACCGCCAATCATAGATAAGGCTGTTGCTACTAAAAACCACACAAATCCAGTCATCAGATTTAAGTCGCCAGCCATTAAGCTTGTGAAAAAATCTTTTAAAACAGGATTTGTCAAAAAGTCTGTCATTCTTATCTCCTGCACGAAAATTGTTAGTTGTTATTTTTTTTCAAACTACCAACTACTAACCATTATCGATTTCTGTCTCAAGTTCTTGCAGTACCTGTGCTACAATTTGCGCTTGTTCTATTTGTCCATGTTGAGTAAAAATTTCCCAAGCTTCTTGATAATAGGCACGCGCTTGCAAGAGATTTTTGAGATTCCCAGCTTCTGGTTTTTCTGAGTCGTCTGGTAAGTTCAATAAAGCGTTGGCTTTGTTAGAAATTGTGTTGGCGTATTCTAAGGGTGTGTCTTTGGGGTTACGCACTTTTAACGCTTCCTCATAAGCGGCGATCGCCCGCACAACATTCTCCAAAGGATGAGAACTCGGTAGATATTGCAAAGCGTTGCCCAGATTATTCTGCAACATCGCATATTCCCTGGGATGGCTGATTAACTCAATATGCTTCAGCGCCTCCTCAAATGTCTGCACTGCTAACCCTTGACGCAGGTATTCTGTTTGTGTTGTCAAAGGCGTCGAGAGGTAAGCAATTGCAATGTTGTTGTGTAAAATCGCATATTCCTGCGGGTATTTCTGCCAGGTAAACACCTGCAAAGCTTTCTGATAAGCTTGGATGCTATCTGTCACCCGCGCTAAATTGAATGGCACAAGTGACTGCAACACTAACCCAAAATTCATTTGGGTTTCTGCTACTTCCACCGGTGTTGCAAGCTGTTGTATAACAGGTAGGGCTTCATCTAATCGTTGTTTCGCTTCTAATAACAGTTGTTCCCCAACATCGGGAATAGCCTTCAAAGCAAGTGCCATTCCTACGTTTGCCCTAGCTTGCCAAAGTAAATTATCCTCACCACATAAATCATACGCTTGCTGACATAGCGAAACTGCATTCCATAAATCTTGGGCAGTTTTTGGCTTTTTTTGAAAGCCTTGCGCCATTTCAATCAGCATCTCGATTTTTTCTTGTGTCGTTGCTGGGGAAGAAGCAATCATATCCATTGCCGCCTTCACCGCAGAATCTGTCATGCTGGGGGTCATTACCATCTTCCTATAGCAGGTTGGACAATTGAGTCTTTCAAGTTCGCACACCTTTAAGATGCATATTTCTTGCATTTTTGGGTTGTACCAACCAAGCTTATTTACGCAGATAATGAGTTATGTCTTGGTAAATCCCGTTGCAGTTAAGAGTTAGCAGTTACCAGTTATCAATTGTTCACCCTCCGGGAACGCCCGTCGCCTACGGCGGGAGACCCGCCTGCAGTGCTGGACTCACTGTTCACCCTATGGCTAACGCCACGCCTTACGGCTATCGGGTGTGCCCAGAGCGCACGCCAGAAGGCGAACGCCAGATGCCGTGAGAGCGGAAACGCTCCTCATGCGCACTGGACTCACTGTTCACTGTTTGAATAAATCTATGCTCTTTTAAGATAAAACATTTCAATTGAAAAAAGTATATTTTTTTGTTGGATTTTGATAAAAATATCTTAACTTATATTCAATTTTACTTTATACTGGAAATTTTCATTTTGTAGCGAAAAATTATTTATATGACACTTTTTTTCAAAAATGATTTTTTCCATACTCTGATTTAGTTTATATTAACATAATCTGACGGTTATTTTATCTATCATCTTTCCAAATAAAGGTTATTGGTTAACTGTTTTCTCAAAAATAGATGAGATTTCGTTTCAAAATATCTAACTCTTTCTGTAAAACATAAACAATTGAATTAAAAAATACATGATATAAAAAATAAAGGATGAAAAACAGTTGAGACGCGACAAATAACGTCACCTGAATCATGCAGGCTAAACAATAGAAAAAAAAGATAGCTGATGACTAACTTACTATGGCTGCAAGGTGGTGCATGTTCAGGCAACACCATGTCATTTCTTAACGCTGAAGAACCCACAGCTTGTGATTTAGTTACTGACTTTGGCATAAACGTCCTTTGGCATCCATCTTTAGGACTGGAATTAGGTACAAACTTGCAGACAATGCTGTGGGACTGTCTTTTGGGCAAGATTCCCTTGGATATCCTGGTTTTTGAAGGCACAGTTATTAACGCACCTAATGGTACAGGAGAATGGAACCGTTTTGCCGATCGCCCCATGAAAGACTGGTTAAACGACCTATCCCAAGTTGCTAACTATATAGTCGCAGTGGGAGACTGTGCAACTTGGGGAGGAATTCCCGCAATGGCACCTAATCCTAGTGAATCGACAGGATTGCAATTTCTCAAACGCAAAGAAGGGGGCTTTTTAGGAAAAGAATTCCGGACAAAATCGGGATTACCCGTGATCAACATTCCTGGATGTCCCGCCCATCCCGACTGGATCACACAAATATTAGTGGCGATCGCCACCAATAGAATTGGCGATATTGTCCTTGACGAGTTGCATCGTCCACAAACCTTCTTCAACACCTATACCCAAACAGGCTGCACCCGCAACATCCACTTTGCCTACAAAGCATCAACCACCGATTTTGGTCAACGTAAAGGATGCTTGTTCTACGACTTAGGTTGTCGCGGACCAATGACTCGTTCTTCCTGCAACCGCATCTTGTGGAACCGCGTCTCCTCCAAAACCCGCGCCGGGATGCCTTGTTTAGGTTGCACCGAACCCGAATTCCCCTTCTACGACCTCAAACCAGGAACCGTATTTAAGACACAAACCGTCATGGGAGTTCCCAAAGACTTACCCACAGGAGTGAATAAGAAAGATTATGCCCTACTCTCCATTGTGGCGAAAGACACAATGCCTCACTGGGCAGAAGATGACTTTTTTACAGTTTAGTCAAAGTGCTTCGCACTGGGTGTAAGGGTATAAGGGTATGAGGGTGTAAGGGGTAAGAGATGAAAAGTTAAACAATCTGTTAGCAAAATAGTTCTAATCTTTTCCCCTACACCGTACACCCCTACACCCCTACACCCCTACACCCACCCCGTTGGCGCAGCCGCCCAGGGCGCTTAGGCTTGGTCATTAGTCATTAGCATTCAAAGCACAAAGCACAAATGACACAGGACAAAAAACAAATGGGAAATCAAACATTAGACATCTCCCCAGTCGGGAGAGTAGAAGGCGATTTAGATGTCCGAGTGGAAATAGAAGACGGGCAAGTCGTCAACGCTTGGACACATGCCGAACTCTTTCGAGGATTTGAAGTTATCCTACGCGGAAAAGACCCCCAAGCAGGATTAATTGTCACACCTCGCGTGTGCGGTATTTGTGGCGCTTCTCACCTGACTAGTGCAGCTTGGGGATTAGACACGGCTTGGGAAACAGAAGTCCCGCGTAATGCAATTTTGGCAAGAAACTTAGGTCAAATTGTCGAAACAATCCAAAGCATACCTCGTTACTTTTATGGTCTATTTGCAATAGATTTAACCAATAAAAAGTACCAATACAGCCCTTATTATCTAGAAGCTTGCAGACGCTTTGCCGCTTTCACAGGCAAGTCTTACGAACTTGGCATCACAATTTCTGCTAAACCTGTCGAAATTTACGCCCTATTTGGCGGTCAATGGCCCCACAGCAGTTATATGGTTCCTGGTGGCGTGATGTGCGCCCCCACCTTAACAGACGTGACTCGCGCGTGGTCAATTCTAGAATACTTCCGCACCAATTGGTTAGAACCTGTGTGGTTAGGTTGTTCTTTAGAACGCTACGAACAAATTCAGACTTATGAAGACTTCATGGAATGGCTAGACGAAAGCCCAAGTCATGCCAATTCTGACTTAGGTTTTTATTGGCGCATGGGTTTAGATATAGGTCTAGATAAATATGGTGCTGGTGTAGGTCGATATGTTACTTGGGGATATTTACCTCATGAAGCAAAATACCAGAAACCAACAATACAAGGGCGAAATGCAGCCGTGATTATGAAGAGTGGAGTCTACGACAGTTTCAGCGACACCCACACTCTCATGGATCAGACTTTTGTCCGGGAAAATACAACTTACTCCTGGTATGAGGAACTGACATCAGACATTCACCCCTTTGACCGCGTAACCAAACCAAGCAAAAATAATGTCAAAGACTTCAATGGGCAATACACTTGGTCAACGGCAGTACGTCACAAAGACTTAGGACGCTTGGAAGCAGGACCACTCGCACGTCAGTTAGTGGCTGGTGGTAAACATGGCGAGTCTTGGCAGCACTACGATGGGTTTATTCTAGATGCATTCAAAGAGTTGGGTGGTGCCAGTATTCATATACGACAGCTAGCACGAGTCCACGAAATTGTCAAGCTATACAGACAAGCAGAACGCTGCTTGCGCGAGTTCCGCCTGAATGACACCTGGTATATCAAACCCAAAGAAAAAGATGGGCGCGGTTGGGGTGCAACAGAAGCATCGCGCGGTTCCCTGTGTCACTGGTTGGAGATTGAGGGCGGTAAGATTAAGAATTACCAAATTATGGCACCGAGTACTTGGAATATCGGACCACGTGATGCAGAAGGAATACGCGGACCGATTGAGGAAGCTTTAGTCGGGACACCGATTTTTGACTCGACCGATCCAGTGGAAGTCGGTCATGTGGCGCGATCGTTTGATTCTTGTTTAGTTTGTACTGTTCACGCGCATGATGCCAAGACAGGTGAGGAGTTGGCGCGTTTTCGTACTGCGTAGCTGCTATAGCGCTTCTCAATTGAGTGAAATACACATGTACTGTAGGGGAGCCAGTCCTGCAGGAGGGGAGCCAGCGCCTTGCGGAGCCAGTCCTGCAGGAGGTGAGACCAGTGCTGCGGGAGGGTCTCCCTCCGCAGGCATCTGGCG